>JANYKP010000549.1 GCA_025358195.1 Cyclobacteriaceae bacterium | reverse complement strand
ACGATCCGGTTCTGGAAATAGCAATTAAGCTGGAAGAAGTCGCGCTGCGCGATCCATATTTCGTAGAACGCAAATTGTACCCGAACGTAGATTTCTATTCCGGCATCATCTACAGGGCGCTGGGTATTCCCGTCGATATGTTCACCGTCATGTTTGCAATTGGCCGTCTTCCGGGGTGGATCGCACAATGGAAAGAAATGCGCGAAAACAAGGAGCCGATCGGTCGCCCACGACAGATTTATGTTGGCCAGAAATTGCGCCCGTACGTTGAGATGTCAAAACGATAAAAGACCACCTCGCTCCTCTTTGCACAGCAGAGAGGGCGAGGTGTAATTCTAATATGGCCCTTCAGGAAGATTTTCAATCAGCAGCGTCTCGCTCGAAAGAGTTTACGAAGCGTCCTTCGAATGAAGAACTTCTTGATATCTATTCGCTTTTCAAACAAGCCACCGACGGCGATGTAAATGGTGAAAGGCCGGGGGGTTTTGACTTCAAAGGCATCGCAAAGTTTGATGCGTGGACTTCTAAAAAAGGAAAGACCAGGGAGCAAGCGATGCAGGAATATGTCGATCTCGTCGCCAGGCTGGAGAAGGAGTACAAATAGCAATTCCTGCCCGTTGCATACTTTCTATCAATTTAACGTTTCATCGGGTTATCTTTTAGCGGAGGAGTCTAAACATGCAGTGAAAGTTTTGCGATTGATGTCGGGAGAGGAAATCCAACTGGCCGACGGAAAAGGAAATTTGTACCACGCCCGCATCACCTCGCCCGATCCACTCAAATGTGAGTTTGAGATTCTTACTTCGATCGCCATTCCAAAAAGAAAATTTTCCATTCACCTTGCCATAGCTCCTACTAAGAATGCCGACCGGATGGAATGGATGGTCGAGAAATGCGTGGAGATCGGAATAGAAAAAATATCCTTCCTACTGTGCAAAACTTCCGAACGAAAGTCAATCAATATGGAACGGTTGGAAAAAATTGCCATAAGTGCCATGAAGCAATCGCAGCAAGCCTGGCTACCTGAAATTGTTCAAATGACATCCCTGCAAACGTTTCTAAAAGAACAACCGGAAACTCAAAAATTTATTGCCCACGTGGATGACCAGAATCCCAATCTCCTGCAGCACCTTGCTACTCCCCGATCGGATTATGTTATACTGGTTGGTCCTGAAGGAGATTTTACAAAAGAGGAATTGGATGCAGCAAGTTCAGCCGGCTTTAAAAAAGTGAGCCTGGGCCCTCACCGTCTCCGAACAGAAACAGCCGGCCTTGTGGCAGTTACAGCACTCAACCAAGTCAATCAAAAATAATTCTTAGCGACCTTTGCGCACCTTCTCTTTACGCGCTTTGCGTGAAAGTTCATTCCTTTCTTTATTTTCGAATATCTAAATAATATGAACGCCTCCGAAGCCAAAAAGACGATTGCAGCGCTCTCTGAAAAAATCAACCTTCACAACGATCTTTATTATCAAAAAAGTAAGCCGCAGATATCAGATTTCGAGTTTGACCAACTTCTGGTGGAACTTACCCGACTTGAAGAACAATTTCCCCAATTCAAACTGGAAGACTCACCCACCCAGCGTGTAGGCGGCACTGTCACCAAAGACTTTGAAACGGTCGTGCACCGTTACCCAATGCTTTCCCTGGGCAATACCTATTCTAAGGAAGAATTGCAGGATTTTGATAAACGGGTTGCAAAAGGACTGGAGGGCGAACCCTTCGAGTATTTTTGCGAATTGAAATTCGACGGTGTATCAATCAGTCTCTTGTACGAAAATGGCGTCATGAAACGCGGCGTAACCCGCGGTGATGGGGTGCGCGGAGATGATGTGACTGCCAATGTCAGAACGATTCGTTCCATTCCATTGAGCGTGAAGGAAAAAAACTTGCCCTCGATGTTCGAAGTACGAGGCGAGGTATTTTTGCCAAAGAAGGTATTTGAGCAACTCAATAAGGACCGGGAGGATATCGGCGAAGAAACCTATGCCAATGCACGCAATACCGCATCTGGAACGCTCAAAATGCAAGACAGTCGTCAAGTGGCTAAGCGCAAACTGGATTGTTTCCTGTATTACTTACTGGGCGAAGAATTGAGCATATCAACCCATGAAGAAGCCATTCACAAACTCGAATCGTTGAACTTCCAGATCTCACCCACGTACAAAAAATGTTCAACCATTCAAGATGTAATGGCTTATATCGCACACTGGGAAAAACGCCGTACCGAATTACCTCTTGAAACAGATGGCGTTGTGATCAAGGTCAATCGCCTTGATCAACAAGCCCGACTTGGCTATACAGCAAAAGTGCCGCGCTGGGCGATATCATTCAAATATAAATCCGAAAGTATCAGCACGCGTTTGAATGGAATTACTTATCAAGTGGGACGAACGGGGGCCATTACCCCTGTGGCAGAGTTGGAGCCTGTTTTATTGGCAGGCACCACCGTTAAACGTGCCTCCCTTCACAACGCCAATGAAATTGCCCGGCTCGATTTACGAATAGGCGATCATGTTTTTGTTGAAAAAGGCGGCGAGATTATCCCAAAAGTAACAGCCGTTGATTTAACGAAGCGTTCCAAAAATTCAAAGTCTGTCATCTACATCACTCGTTGTCCGGAATGCGCAACATCCCTCATTCGAAAAGAGGACCAGGCCAATCATTATTGTCCCAATGAAAAAGGATGTCCGCCTCAGATAAAAGGAAAAATTGAACACTTTATTCAGCGCAAAGCTATGAATATCGACTCGCTGGGTGAGAAGACGATTGAACAACTCTTTGACAGAGGTCTTGTAAAAACTCCTGCCGACCTGTACGATTTGAGGCGAGAGGACATTCTGAAATTAGAGGGCTTTAAGGACCTTTCCACGAAAAACCTGCTGGCTGGTATTGAGGCTTCAACATCAACGCCATTTGAATCCGTGTTATTTGCGATTGGCATTCGGTTCGTAGGAAAGACGGTGGCGGAGAAAATTGCGCGTTACTTCAAAAACATTGATACGATCTCGAAGGCTAGTTTCGAAGAACTCCGGAACGCCCCCGAAGTAGGCGAGAAAATTGCAGAGAGCATCGTGGCCTTTTTTAAAGACCGGGATAACCTCCGGGAAATTGAGCGTCTCAGAAAAGCCGGCCTGCAATTCGAATCATCCGAAAAGGAGCCAGAGAAAGTAAGTGATGCGCTGGGTGGAAAGTCGTTCGTGGTGTCCGGAACATTTGAACACTACGAACGCGACGAAATCAAAGAAGTTATACTGGCCAATGGGGGCCGGGTGCTCTCCGGAGTTTCCGCAAAGCTTGACTACCTGGTGGCGGGTGAAAACATGGGACCTTCAAAACGGGAGAAGGCAGAAAAACTGAAGGTAACGATCATTTCAGAAGCTGAATTTCAAAAGATGCTGAAAGGCTGATGATGGATGAATAAATTTCCGATAATTTAGCCGTTCATGAAGCAAACTTTTCTCAAATGGCGCACGCAAGCGGCTTTGCGGAGGAACAAAAGCCTGCGCGCCAGTACCCCGTACAAAAAAGCACATTCCATTGGGATCATTTTTAGTGTGGAGGACCGGCAAAAGCACGATGATATTAAAGAGTTG
>JANYKP010000494.1 GCA_025358195.1 Cyclobacteriaceae bacterium | reverse complement strand
TGGCTGTTAGTCCCTTTGTCCCTCCTCCGTGATTCTCCGCGTTAAAGAATCCAACACTCATTCGATAGACGAGACTCCAACCAATTGTTTGACGGATTTTTTAACACAGAGACCACAGAGGAATGCACACGGAGCGCACGGAGAAATTACGAGTGTCGGATTACGAATTCTCTAGTTATGTAAGGAGTGCCTATCACCTTGTCCCGAGACTGCCTACTGCCTCCTTGCCTACTGCCTACTTTCTCCTCCTCATACCTACTTTCTCCCCTCATCCCTGTAAACCACCCCGTCCTTCATCACAAACTGAACTTTTCTTAATTCAGAGATACTCTTCGAAGGATCTCCCCTTACTGCCATCAAGTCCGCTTTGAGTCCGCTTCTGATAGAACCAATTTCATTTTCCATGTGTAATGCACGTGCATTCACGGTAGTGGCAGCTTTTAACAAATCCATGGCCTTCATCCCGCCGTACTCGGCCATCAACTCCATTTCATACACATTTTCTCCATGTGGAAACACACCGACATCTCCACCGACTCCAATCGTTACTCCTGCATTCACAGCAATTTTTAAACTTTTCTTTTTTTGTTTCACGGCCGCAGGCTCTTCGTCTGTTCCCTTTTTCCAACCACGGTACTGTTGGATGGCATCGATGGCTGCTACCGTAGGGAAGAACGTAACCTTATGCTCCTTCATCAACTGAGCAATTTCTTCATCGATGAAATCACCGTGCTCAATTGTTTCAGCGCCTGCCAGGATCGCACGCCGCATTGCTTCCTTGCTTTTCGCGTGGCAGACTAAGTAACGACCACTGCTGCGCGTCACTTCATTAATAAGTTTTAGTTCATCCAATGTAAACGAAGGCTGATCTTCTCCTTTCGTACCCCAACGGTAATCGGCATACACTTTTATAAAATCAGCACCCTTCCCAATTTGGTCGCGCACGACTCGGATGAGATCATTGCCATCGGCAGGTTCTGCGCCAAGCATGATCTGCATGTCGTTGTCATAACCTTTGGGGCCATACGAACCGGTAGAAACAATGGCCCGACCCGCCACGATCATACGAGGTCCTGGAATGATGCCTTCATTGATGGCACGCTTGAGCGCCACATCCGAATACCCGGCCCCTTCTGTTCCCAGGTCACGGACGGTCGTGAATCCTGCCATGAGCGTGTTCTTCGCGTGAACAGTCGCACGGGCAGTACGGTAAGAGTCCGACTCTTTGAGTACCTGCGTGTCCCAGTCCGTGATGTTGTAGGGATAGAGCAGTAAATGTGAATGGCCTTCAATGAGTCCGGGTAATAGCGTGGTGCCGGGCATTGAAATTAGTTGTGCGTCTTTGGATGCCTTTAGCGATTCCTTCGGACCAGCACTTAAAATTTTATCCCCTTCGACCAACACCGCCCACCCCTCATGCATTTCAGTTCCATCAAAGACACGATCCGGTTGGATGAGGTACGATTGTTTTTGTTGGGCAAATGCGATGGATGTAATGAACAGGAAAAGGATTGGCGGGAATTTCATGGGTAAATACTTGAAAATTTGAATTTGAGAATAGTTTGAGAATAGGAAGATAATTGAATTCTCCGAAAATTCATTTTTTGGGATCACGAAAAAACCGATTACCGATTACTGACGACCTGTTACCGATTACGGATTACCGATTAGGTTGTTTCTACAGACTCCCTCAGTGTGACCCAAAAGTTATTGTAGCCTTCACCCATTTGTATGTCCAGACTACCGAGTGACAGCATTTCCAGGATAGCAAGGAAATTAAAAATGAGGGCCACCCGGGTAGGATTTAATTCCACCATTTCAGTAAAAGAAAGCATGCGCTTGCGCGTCAGTTCGTTCATAATATATTCTTTCTGTCCCTCCACCGTGTACGGGTATTGCACCACCTGATGAACGGGCCGGTTTTTTTCTTCATCGTGGCGCTTCATCACCTTTTCGAACACCTGCATCAATTTGTAGAGATCGACATCTTGAAGCTCAGCCTCCACATTTACGCTCGCGGCCAAAGACTTTAGTTCTTTCAGAATATTGCCACGTTTTTCTTTCAGCAGTTCGTCCGATTCCATTTTCTGGAACGACTCAATCACCGACTTGTACTTTTTGTACTCCATCAGGTGTTTGATTAGTTCTTCTCGTGGGTCGATCTCATTACCATCTTCGTCCAGCTGGGGCCGGGGGAGAAGCATTTTGGATTTGATGCGCATCAGGGTGGCGGCCACAAGAATAAATTCGCTCGCCAGCTCCACATTGAGGCTTTCCAAATGGTGCAAGTAATCCAGGAAATCCTTGGTGATTTTGGAAATGGGTATATCGTAAATATCCAACTCGTCCCGTTCGATAAAAAACAACAGTAAATCGAAGGGACCTTTAAAAAGTGGTAATTTTACTTCAAAGTTTTCTGGCGTCATAAGCGCGCAAAATTATTCAAATACCTTGACAAAACCGGAATGAAAATCAAATCCGTAAATTTGCAGGACAAAATCAGCTAAATCGGTGTTAAACAGTTACCTTAATCAGGTGTTTGTGGATTATACCTATTCATGATGCTTATCACTCCCGGTAAACTTCTTGCCCAAATCAACAATCCTGCTGATCTCAAGAAACTTGATCAGGCACACTTGGTTCAGCTCTGTCAGGAGCTGCGGCAATTTATCATTGATAACGTATCGATTTACGGAGGTCATTTTGGGGCCAGTCTTGGTGTGGCGGAGTTAACGGTGGCCTTGCATTATGTTTTTAACCCCCCCTATGATCAAATTGTGTGGGACGTAGGTCACCAGGCGTATGGACATAAAATCCTCACGGGCCGCAGAGATGCATTTCATACCAATCGGCTTTATAAGGGCATCTCCGGTTTCCCAAAGAGAAAAGAAAGCGAATATGACACCTTTGGAGTGGGACATTCTTCTACTTCTGTTTCGGCTGCGCTGGGCATGGCCGTAGCTTCAAAGTACCTGGGACTGGAAGACAAGCAGCACGTGGCAATCATCGGCGATGGGGCACTCACTGGCGGCATTGCATTTGAAGGATTAAACCATGCCGGCGTTTCGGATACCAATATTTTGATAATCCTCAACGACAATTGTATGTCGATTGACCCGAATGTGGGAGCCTTAAAAGATTACCTGACGGATATAACCACGTCGCGAACGTACAATCGGTTCAAGGATGATGTCTGGAATTTATTAGGCAAACTTTCAAAGTTTGGAAAAAACGCCCAGGAAGTTGCTTCCAAGGTTGATACGGCTCTGAAGTCGGCCCTGCTCAGTCAAAGTAATTTATTTGAGTCCCTTAATTTAAGATACTTTGGACCTGTTGATGGCCATGATGTTGACCATTTGGTAGCAGTTCTTAATGATCTTAAAAATATTAAGGGTCCGAAAATTCTCCACGCTATTACTGTCAAGGGCAAGGGGTACGCACCTGCTGAGAATGGCAACAAGACGACGTGGCATTCCCCGGGCACGTTTGATAAAATCACTGGGGAAATTCATAAGAAGGTTTACGAAAAGCCGCAACCTCCCAAGTATCAGGACGTATTTGGACACACCTTAGTAGAGTTGGCAAAAGTGAATGACAAAATCATTGGCATCACCCCGGCCATGCCCTCTGGCTCTTCCCTGAACATCATGATGAAAGAAATGCCCGACCGGGCATTTGATGTGGGCATTGCAGAGCAGCATGCTGTAACTTTTTCGGCCGGGTTGGCTACACAGGGGTTGATTCCATTTTGTAATATTTATAGTTCTTTCATGCAGCGTGCCTATGATCAGGTGATACATGATGTTTGTATTCAGAATCTACCCGTCAACTTTTGCCTGGATCGTGCCGGGTTTGCCGGATCCGATGGACCTACACATCATGGCGCGTACGACCTTGCTTATTTCCGTTGTCTGCCAAATATGATTGTTTCCGCTCCAATGAATGAATCCGAGTTGCGTAATCTGATGTACACCGCACAGCTGCCCAGGACCGAGACGGCATTTTCCATCCGATACCCACGTGGTCAGGGAGTCATGCAGCATTGGCAAACGCCGTTTGAAGAGATTGAAATAGGAACGGGGAGGAAAATAAAGGATGGAGATGAATTAGCGATTCTTACAATCGGTCATATTGGGAACTATGCTGTTGAAGTTTGCTCTAAATTAGAACGACAAGGAATCAACATTGCCCACTATGATCTTCGATTTGTAAAACCACTTGATGGAAAATTGTTACACGAAGTTTTTTCGAACTACAAAAAGATTATAACTGTAGAAGATGGTTGTTTGCTGGGAGGCTTTGGCAGCGCCGTGTTGGAGTTTATGGTCGACCATAATTACATCGCGGAAGTCAGGCGAATGGGTATCCCCGATACCGTAATCGAGCATGGTGAACAGATTGAATTACACAATGAATGCGGTTTCGGACCGGATGGGATTGAAAAGGCAATCATGTCAATGCTGGAATGCCGGCCTTTGGCTGAACATCCTCGTGGCTCAGCTACCGGAACCATTCCAAAAATGGTTTAAATGTCTTCACTTTTTTTCAGAGAGAAAGGAATTGGCCCACCATTGGTATTTATTCATGGCTTTTGTGAGACCCATGAAATTTGGAACGACTTCATTGATCCATTTACAACTGATTTTCGTGTCCTCACACCGGATCTTCCTGGCTTTGGCAAATCCGAAATGCTGCCGACCCCTTTCACCATTGACGATGTAGGTGATGCAGTGGCAAGATGGCTGACGGAACTTCAGATTTCTAATGCTCTTATCATTGGCCACTCACTCGGTGGATATGTTACACTTTCGTTAGCTGCGCTGCATCCAGAACTTGTTCGGGGCTTTGGGCTGTTCAACTCCACCGCATTTGCGGATTCGGAAGAGAAAAGAGAAAACCGAAACCGAACAATTCAGTTTGTCAATAAAAATGGGGTTCAGGCTTATATTGATGCCTTTGTTCCTTGGCTATTCTTTGATAAATCAAGTCCTCCGGTGCAGACGGTTCTTGATATTGCCTCCCAGACAAAATTGCAGCCTTTAATTGGTTATTTGCATGCCATGCGCGACCGGCCAGACCGTTCCGGATTGTTGCTCAAAAACGGAATTCCCAAGATCTTAATTGCTGGTATGGAAGATAGCTTAGTAACTATTCAAATATCTCGTGAAATGGCTAAAATGGCTCAAAACTCCAATTTTTTTGAAATGAAAAATACCGCACACATGGGCTTTTTTGAGGCCAAAAATGAGTGCCAAATGGTCACTAAGCGATTTGCTCATGAAATATTCCTCAATAATTAGATTTAATTTTCAACTACATTGGAATTTTTCCGGTAATCACGCTAAATTGGTGATTCAATTTGAGGGGAAGTTGGAATTGTAGGTATGTAGGTATTGAATGAGTCTTTATATTTGTTTGATCATAAACTGAAAAACGAAAAATACCATGGATAAATACGCATCGTGGAATAGCATGGCCCATAACGTCGCCTATGTATGCTGGGCAGCAGGCATTTTGGTTGTATTGGGATATGTTGTCAGATTGTCTACTGTGCCAGATAACAAGGACAAGTATGACTTCATCAATCGACATGAAGTTAACTTTCTCTGGTATGCCAGCCTCATTCTAATCGCGGGAGCGTGTTTCTATTTCAATGGAAATATTGTGGAAATCACAACGATCATGTACTTCGTAAGGGGCTTCCTTACCGTCATGATGGGCATTATCGTAGCCTTGATTGTACAGAACTTGCTGAAATTCTACTATCCCTTCTTCATCGAAAAGCGCCTTAAGGTTTTGCGCTATATGCCTCGGATTTCGCCAAAAACAGGTAAGCCCATGAAACTGTTGAGCGAAGAAGAGGAAGATGTTCACCTGGATGAAGGCATGCAGGCAGAAGAGAATCTTTACTCCGTTGACTATGATGTGTGGAAAGATGAAGAAACCGGGTTCATTAAGATTGAAAAATATGCAGGCCACTTGCATGCGATTCAATGCCCTGAATGTAATTACCAGACCTTTAAAGTAATGCGTGAGGAGATTGTCAAGCAACCAAGCGAAATGGAAGAAGGCGAACTTATTAAGCATTATCAGTGCAGTTATTGCGGATACAAAGCCCGCAAAAATGTAGTGCTGAAGCAGCAGGTGAAAACCCCTGAAGCAGCTACAGCATCTACTGCTTAGAGATTTAATCCTACGTATATAGTAAAAACCCCTCCACAACGAGGGGTTTTCAATTAGCCCGTATTTTTCTATTTGGGTCTTCTCAGCTCCTATCTACACTAAACGCTCAGTGTAACTGGTAGTTTGATCTGATCTACATAGAAATTCATGCGACTGTGACTCGTGTCCAGTGGAGCGATTTTTTCTATGCGGTCTTTCTTGTGATTATAAAAAACTTCGAGGTAAAAATTTTCCAACAGGTAAAGGTTTACTTTGTAGCCATAGTAACGAATACTCATCACACATGCACCGTGCTCATATAACAAGCCGATTTGCTGACGGAGTGGTTGAAGCTGAAACTCTTTGCGGGAGATCATGAAATAAATTTATCAAAAAGTATTCCATTGGTCAACGACTATGCCAAAAACTTAGCTCAGATTTTTTTGAAAGAAGGCCAGTGTACGCTCCCACGCCAGTTTAGCAGCAGCTTCATTATAACGGGTAGGCGCCGTGTCGTTGTGGAAGGCATGTTGAGCGCCATCGTATGAATAAAGTTCATACGTCACCTTCGCTTTCTTAAGCGCTTCTTCATAGGCGGGAATACCAGCGTTGATGCGTTCATCCGCGCCGGCGTAATGAAGTTGAACGGCTGCCTTAATTTTAGTCACATCGGCAGGTTCGGGTTGACGACCATAAAAAGCAACGGCTGCTTTTAATTCCGGCACATTCACCGCCAGTTGATTCACCATTCCACCACCCCAACAGAAGCCAACGGTTCCGAATTTTCCATTGCAGTCTTTTCGTGATTTCAGGTAGGCAAATGCTTTAATGAAGTTGTTAAGATTTTTAGGTGCTTCTAATTTCTGAAACATATCGCGGGCCTGGTCAGCGTCTGTCGGTGTGCCACCCAGCGGGGATAAAGCATCCGGAGCAAGTGCCAGATAACCTGCCAGGGCCGCCCTGCGGGTGACATCCTCAATGTGCGGGTTCAATCCTCGATTTTCATGAATAACAACAATGGCGGGATATTTCCCATCTGCTTTGGGTCGGGCTGCGTATCCTTTCATCTCCGTTCCGTCTCCAGGGTAGACAATACGTTCAGTCAGAAGCCTGTCATCTTGAAGGTCGATGGTAGCGGCGTTTGCATAGTTCACCTCGAGCAATGACAGAGCAGCCAGGGCTGCTGCCGCGCTTCCAGTGAGGGAAGTTAGTCGACTCATAAATACTTCGCGGCTGAGGGGCTTGTGCGTGTATTCGTCAAAGAGGTTGATAATGCGCTGGTTCATATAAATATGTTTAGTATACGAGTGTAGGACTTTTATTTGAAAATGAAAAGATGAATTACGCGAAGGGGGGCTTTCAAAATGATGTTTGCAAAATCCTTGGCCCTACCTAACTTTGCGCTCCCAATACGGTGAATGTAGTTCAGTTGGTTAGAACGCCAGATTGTGATTCTGGAGGTCGCGGGTTCGAGCCCCGTCTTTCACCCAAGCCAGCCCCGCAGCGGGGCTTTTTTTATTGTTGAAAGGGCCTCCTATTAGTTTCAGGGACACCGTGTTTTTTCCCGCAGATCTCGCGGATTTTCGCAGATTGAAAATTCAAAGTGTCCAATAAACTTCCATTTAACGCTTGAAGGAAAGTCTTTTTCCCGTTTGACCCTCATTTATTTCCCCACGTTCATAAGCAAGATGACCGGAGACAAACGTGTGGGTTACGGCAGATTGAAAAGTATGTCCTTCAAACGGCGACCAGCCGCACTTTGCCAGGATATTCTGTTTCTCCACTTTCCATGGACTTTTCAGATCCGTAAGCACTACATCTGCAAAATATCCTTCGCGAATAAAACCACGGTCTTCTATCTTGAAAAGAATAGCCGGGTTATGACACATTTTCTCGACGACTTTTTCCAGGGTGATTTTACCCTGATGAAAAAACTCCAGCATCGCCACCAGGCTGTGTTGAACAAGTGGACCACCGGAAGGCGCCTTGAAATACGCATTCTGTTTTTCTTCCAGGGTGTGCGGAGCATGGTCGGTAGCAATCACATCAATATGATTGTCAAGCACGGCTTGAAGAATGGCTTGTTGGTCGTATTTTGTTTTGATGGCGGGGTTCCATTTTATTTTCGTACCAAGCCGTGCATAATCCCCATCATTGAACCACAGGTGATGGATACAAGCTTCTGCGGTAATCTTTTTCTTTTCCAGTGGAATACTGTTATCAAAGAGTTGGGTTTCCCGGGCGGTAGAGATGTGCAAAATGTGAAGGCGTGTACCGTGTTTTTTGGCTAATCCAACCGCGAACGAAGAAGACTTGTAGCAACCTTCCGCACTTCTTATAAGCGGATGGTATTCCATTGGAATATTTTCTCCGTACTTATTTTTAAAGACTTCGGTGTTCTGTCGGATCGTGGGTTCATCTTCACAATGGGTGGCGATGAGGCCTGGAAACTTTGAGAAGAAACCTTCCAACACTAGCGGATTATCTACCAGCAGGTTGCCAGTGGAAGAGCCCATGAAAATCTTAAGTCCACATACATTCTTCAAGTTGGTCTTCAGTACTTCTTCGAGATTGTCATTGGAGGCGCCGATGAAGAAAGAGTAATTTGCGAGGGAATCGCGCGAGGCAATGTCATACTTCTGTTCAAGAAGGTTCTGACTGAACGCCGGAGGCACGGTGTTGGGCATTTCCATGAAACTTGTGATCCCGCCTGCCACGGCTGCTCTTGATTCGGAACGAATGGTGCCCTTGTGGGTGAGCCCGGGTTCGCGAAAATGGACCTGATCGTCAATGGCACCCGGCAGAAGATGATTTCCACCAGCATCGATCACCGTGGCGTTGTTGCTTGACAGGCTTGACCCAATCCTTTCAATCCTTTCACCCCGGATGAGCACATCTGCCTCGATGACCTTCCCTTCGTTTACTATCTTCGCGTTGACAATGAGGGTATTCATTGATTAGGGATATTCGGCTTAAATTCAATTTTCACGCAAAGGGCACAAAGACGAACCGCAAAGTGCGCTAAGTTCAGGATAAAAACTTTGCGTTCTTTGCGTGAAAATGCATTAAATCCATTTGATTTGGAAGCAGCAAATTATTCATGGGAGAACTTAAAACTGAATCCCCAGTTGTTGAAGGCTGTCGCCGAAGCAGGGTTTCAAAGCCCTACTGAAATTCAGCAAAAGGTCATTCCGCTGGTGTTAGGCGGGCAGGCTGTCATCGGCATTGCCCAAACGGGTACCGGAAAGACAGCAGCCTATGTATTGCCGATTTTAAAGAAAATAAATTTTGCACAAGGCAAGGAACCACGTGCGCTGGTGCTTGCCCCTACAAAAGAGCTGGTGGTCCAGATCGCTGAGCATGCAAAGGCGTTGGCAAAATTCACGGACTTGCGCATCGTTTCTCTTTATGGCGGTGTGGGCCCCAAAACACAGATTGAAACGTTGCAGGCAGGTGTTGATATAATAATCGCTACACCGGGACGCTTTATGGAAATTTATTTTCGCAATGAGATAACCGTCAAGCAAATTAAGATACTCGTGCTGGATGAAGCTGACCGTATGCTGGATATGGGATTCATGCATCAATTGAGAAAAATATTTGAAGTGATTCCCTCCAAGCATCAGAATCTGCTGTTCTCAGCCACGTTTCCTGCCAAGGTTGAGAAGTTAGCCGAAGAGTTTTTGGAATTTCCTGTAAAGGTGGAAGCCACACCGCTTACCATGGCAGCACAGCAAGTGGAACAGGAATTATTCCATGTGCCGAACTTAAAAACGAAAATCCACCTGCTCGAATATATTTTGAAAGATCAAGAGGCCTTTCATCGCGTAATGATCTTCACCCGCACGAAAGACTCCGCCAACAATGTGTTCAAGTTTATTGAGCGAAAGCGGATTGGTTCTGCACGCGTGATCCATTCCAACAAAGGCCAGAACAGCCGGATCAATGCGATGAACGAATTTAAAGAGGGCGGTCTTCGTCTGCTGGTCTCTACGGATGTTGTCTCCCGGGGAATTGACGTTGCGAAGGTGTCACATGTCATCAACTTTGATGTACCGATGCACTACGAAGATTATATCCATCGTATCGGACGAACGGGCCGCGCTTTTCAGACAGGCAAAGCCATCACCTTCGTCACCGATGCCGAGCGGTATCATGTCAACAAGATCGAAGAGCTGATGAAGGAAAAAATTAAGGTCAGGAAACTGCCCGACCCGGTAATAGTAGAGCCGACACCCTTAGACGAAGCCCAAAAGATTGCCAAAGAAATCGACCGGCAAAAGCGGTATGAAGATCCGGAGTTCAGGGGAGCGTTTCACGAAAGGAAGAGGAAGTAATTAATTTGAAAATTGGTCAATTTGAAGATATTTGAAAATTATCTAATGCCGCGCCCTCATTTTCAAATTTTCAAATCGCTTCATTTTCAAATTAAATTATCCGTTCATAGAAATAAGGAACTCTTGATTATTCCTGGTTCCCTTCATCTTACTTTGTAAAAACTCCATCGCTTCGATTGAATTCATGTCGCTCATGTACTTGCGCAAAATCCACACACGGGCCAACTCATCGTCTTTCATCAACAGGTCTTCGCGTCTCGTTCCCGAAGCCGGCACATCAATGGAAGGATAGACCCGCTTGTTTGAAAGTTTTCTGTCAAGCACCAATTCCATATTGCCTGTTCCCTTAAATTCTTCAAAGATCACTTCGTCCATCTTCGAGCCCGTATCGATCAGGGCGGTGGCGATGATGGTAAGTGAACCGCCATTTTCAATTTTGCGTGCGGCCCCAACGAAACGTTTTGGTTTATGGAGGGCGTTGGCATCCACACCACCTGAAAGTATTTCTCCGGAGGAAGGC
>JANYKP010000479.1 GCA_025358195.1 Cyclobacteriaceae bacterium | reverse complement strand
GAAAAAGCGAGTTTAGCTAGATGGTCATAACGAAGAACATGGCTATTTACAGTATGATTCAATCGGGACTTGAAGCTAAAGTCGGGGAACATTATCAACCTACCTACCCACCAACCAAATCAAAAATAAATCTCCACACGGACTCATTTGGCAATTGCATTGCCATTCATCCGGTAGTATTTATTTGTTGACCTGGTTCCGGTAGAAGTCAATGGCTCTTTCATGGGCATGGGTATGTTCAACAAAACCCAATTCACATGAAAGTCTTCAAATCAATCATGCCTGAAATCAGCCTTCGCATGAAACCTGGCACTCTGCAGAAATCAAAAATCAGTTCGAGTAGAGACGCCGCTACGCTGTTCCGAGATCTCTTCGATACAGAGACCATTGGTTTGTTCGAGAGCTTCCAGGTCATCTTCACAAACCGGGCGAACAACTCTATCGGTTACATGCAGGTCTCCCAGGGAGGCGTATCAGGTACCGTGGTAGATCCCAGACTTATCATGAAGGCTGCCCTCGACTGCTGCGCATCCGGGATACTGATGGCCCACAACCATCCCTCCGGGAATCTCAAGCCTTCCCAATCCGATATTGAACTCACCAAGAAGCTTAAGGAGTGCACCAAGCTATTTGAAATGCAACTCCTCGACCATATTATCCTTGCTCCCCGGGAAGAGTCAATCCTGGCAGTTTCTGAGTCTACAACTTACCCGTCTGGACAGTATTATTCCTTCGCTGACGAGGGCATCATTTAGCCACCGCAATTCTGCTTTGGAAATGGTTACTCGACCACTGGAGTAGCCTTGCTGTGTGTCAATGAAATGAACATAGCCGCATTGAAGACATTTACGTGAGATTCACTGGGCGTTAAAAAGAGGACAGGACTCAAATGAAGAAGTCACTGGGTATATCCCTTGCATGTATACCCTTTACCGCTGAGGACCTTTAATCCGCATTTAATCGGAATTCGCATAAAACGAAAAAAGGCAGTTACAATTCTGTAAATGCCTCATTATCACGAGCCCCCTGTCGGAATTGAACCAACGACCTACTGATTACAAGTCAGTTGCTCTACCAGCTGAGCTAAGGAGGCGTAATTAGGTCTTGGGTCTTGGGTGTTAGCGATAACTGCCCAATTACTTGGCTCCAATGCCTAAACAAGGGTGCAAAAGTACGGGAAGTATGGGGATTTACAAATGATATTAGCCACTCAAGGAAATGCAAAAAGCTAACAGCCAAAAGTCAAAAGCTAACACCCAACACCCCTTCTACAACGCCGCCTTCAATTGCTTAAGCTGGCTTTTGAGTTGAACAAGCTCCGCAGAAGATCCCTCTATCCTTTCATTGAATTCGGCCTTCATTTTTTCTGCATTCTTTGACCGTCCAAAAAATTCCAGGTTGTTGCGCAAGACAGCCAGGTCATTTTCTGCTTTTATGATCCGCTTACGCAATGCCTGCTCCCGTACATGAATTTTGTGGCTGGCGTCCGGGTCCGTTTTTAGGTTTTCCAACTGAATCTCTAGCATGGCCTGATCCTTGTCTTCTTTGCTTACCTCCAGGGTGGCCATGAATTTATCCATCGCCACGGAGAACCGGGATTTGATAGAGGACATGGCATGGCGCGGGACAAAACCTATCGCTTGAAAATTTCTTTGAAGCTCCCGCAACTTTTCAAGGGTACCTGTCTTCTCCGTTATCATCCCCTCCAACTCCATGCAAATGGCCTCCTTTTTCAGGAGGTTATCCGCTTCCTGCTTGTCGGCCTCTTCAAACTTTATACGTCGTTGCTCAAAAAAGAAATCGCAGGCTGTTTTGAACTGATTAAATATTTTTTCCCGTTGCTTCTCCGGAACTGGTCCTATTTCCTTCCACGTTGATTGCAGCGATTTCAGCTCATTCGCGGTCTTGTCCCAGTCCTGACTTGACTTTAGTAGCTCTGCTTGTTGAACAAGTCCTTTTTTTAAGTCAAGATTTTGATTCCGTGTTTCATCCAGTTTTTTGAAGAATAATCCCTTGATGCTGAAGAAAGTTTTAAAGGCTGCCCAAAACCGTTTGTTAATGTCTTTCGACCGGGCACGGGGTACGGCCCCAACGCCTTCCCACTTTTTCTGAAGGGCAATGATTTCGGCCGTCTTCTGGTTCCATTCTTTTATGCGATCAGATTGAAAGGTAGTAAAGGCCGTAACCTCTGTAATGATTTGTTCTTTCACCTCCAAATTTTTAGTCAACTCCTGATGAAGGCTGGCAATGAAAGCATCTTTCCTCGCATAGACAGCATCGGAAGCTTTTTTAAACCGCTCCCAAACAGCATCTTTCTCTTCCCTGGCAACAGGCCCAATGTGCTTGTAGTCCTCATGCAATTCGTTGAGCTCGCGAACGGCTTCGCCAATTTTCTCCACATTCGCCAATTTCTCCACACGCTGGCACAATTCGAGTTTTGCCTCGAGGTTCTTCTTGCGATCTAATTCTTTGAGTTCAAAATAAATATTCCGGTTGTCATAGAACCGGTCCATCAGGGCATGGTAGTTTGCCCAGAGTGGTCTCAGGTGAGCCGATGGTACCGAACCGATCGATCTCCACTTCTGTTGAATCTCTTTGACTTTATCAAAACTACGCTTATCGTCTTCCCCGTCTATTAAATTTCTGAGTTCCTCCAGCAGCGCATTCTTATTCTTAAGGTTTTCATTCTTTTGATCTTCCAGATTTCGGAAGTGTTCTGTTTTCCGATCCTTGAGTAGCTTGTAGTTGGCCGCGAAGGTTGCATCCAGCGGATCGGGCCGGTATTCAAAGTCATCCGGGGAGCCGCCATCGTTAACAAATCGCTTCAGCGCTTCTGACCGTTCTTTGTCCTGGATTTCGTCAAAATGATTCTTGATTTCCTTCATCACGGAATCCGTTTTTTTGAAATCATTTTGATGAGCCAACTCTTTCAGCAGTTCTACAAAATCATTTTTTGAAAAGCGGGAATAGTCCTGATCCAG
>JANYKP010000478.1 GCA_025358195.1 Cyclobacteriaceae bacterium | reverse complement strand
GGGCTGTTGCCGATAATAAAGCTCCAGCGGATTCAAACTAAACTCACCGGGACCATACACGGTGCTGATGTGTACCACCGCCGGTGTAATCAGCTTCGCGGCATATTCAAAGTTTGGACCAATAGAAGACTTTCGCGACGAGTCGATACCCATTTTTGCGAACACAAGGTTTTGCTGACTTTCAATGGAATTGTAAGATGGAGTACCGTCCACATATCGGAGCGTGAGTACAGCGCCCGTTACCGCACCGATAAATGCTGAGATTATTACAACAAGAATTCCGAGAAGGCGCTTCATACTGTTTCGGTTCGAAAGTTAGTGTTATTCCTGCATACCCTTCACCAACGCTAAATGAAAGGTAAAGATTCATCAGGAATTAATCAGAGCGGTCGGTGACAACACCGACCCCGGGACAAATGGTCGTCGATGTTGTCACCGACCATAACCCGAATTCAGCATAAAAAAAAGGGCGCCCGTTTCCGGGACACCCTTACCTACCCACACCCAAATCCTTAGTTCACCTTAATGGTGGTCTTAATTGCTTTCTTTTCATCCTTCGGAATTGTCAGTTCGAGGATGCCATTGTTGTATTTGGCGTTGATCTTCGAGCTATCGACATTTTCCGGTAAAGAGAACGAACGGCTGAAGGAACCATACTGGGTTTCGATGGAATGATAATTTTTTTCATTCTTCTCGTTCTGGAATTTGCGCTCGCCGCTTACGGTGATGAAATTGTCATTCAACTCAATGTTAAAATCTTCTTTACTGAGTCCGGGTGCTGCCACATGGAGCTCATACGAAGTTTCGTTTTCAATGATGTCCACTTTCGGTAAGAATGCGCTGCCGCCCGAGCGGGTAAGTGAATCGTTGAAGAAACCATCGACCAGGCTGCTGAAGGATGTCGGCAGGAGGTCACTCGTTTTATATCGGATGATACTCATAGCTGTAAATGTTTTTGGTTGAACAATTAGTTTTTAGTGAACTGTTACCCTTACAGGAAAATTTGTGCCGATAGGATTTTTGGACTAAAATAAAGACATAATGACCGTAATTGGTTCTTTTACTTAAGATTATAAGCCATAATGGCATTTTCTAGCTGAAATAATAGCAATCGAAGGGTGCGGGTTAAACAGCGAGTCATCTTCTTAATATAAAGTACTGCCTACCTGAAAAGCGAGGTACCTCGCTGCGCTCGGTAGGACGCGGCAATGGATGGGCGGCGACCTGTTGCTTCGAGTCATGCGTGCTTGAAAGAGCGGCAATAGAAGGGTAAGGTTAGACAGCGGGGTATCTTATTTATAAAGTGCTGTGTACCTGGAAGCGGAGATACCTCGCTTGCGCTCGGTAGGACGCAGCACGGGATGAGGAGGCTTGTTGCTGCGAGCCATGCCGAGCTGAATCGTTGAGCTCTTAAACAAAAACCTCCCGCTTCTTCAAATTGGTAAGGAACTCGGGATCCATAATCGTTTTAGCGCATGCTTCTGCGTGGGGTAATTCGTAACGAAAGAAGAATTTCATGGTGTGCACTTTGCCTTCGTAAAATTCGCGGACCTGCATCGAAAAGTTAGCAGACTGAAGTTGTGTATAAGCGATCGTTGCCTGCTTCAGCCATTGCCATGCGATGACCACATAACTGATTTGATCCATGAAAATAGCGGCATCCGACAAGTAACGGTCAAGTTCAGCAGCCGTGGCAAATTTGCCAAGATGCACAAGGACCGACTGAATACGTTGCAATTCATCTCTCAGATTTTTCGCATAAGGCTTCAGCACTTCATAGGTATCGGCCTTGTTAATCGTATCGCCAACGGCTTTTAGAAGTTCGTGAAGGGCCTTCCCTTTTTCCATCATCACCTTGCGGCCCAGCAAGTCAAGGGATTGAATACCCGTAGTACCTTCATAGATGGACATGATTTTCAAATCCCTGTAATGTTGCTGCACTGGAAAATCAGTGGTGAAGCCATAACCTCCCAGTATTTGAATGGCTAACGCCGCCGAACGGCTACCATGTTCGGATGAATAGGTCTTTACGATCGGTGTGAGGATTTCCAACAGCAACCACGATGAATGTTGTTCGTCACCCGATGAAGCGTGAGCAAGATCATACAACCGGTTACACTCCATCGCCAGCGACAGGGCACCCTCCGCAATCGCTTTTTGAGTTAATAACATCCGCTGCACATCGGGATGATTGATGATCATCGTGGGTGGTTTCATCGGATCTTTCTCACTGGGGAGCCTGCCCTGTGGACGCTCGTTTGCATATTGAAGTGATGCCTGATAGGCGGCCATCGCAACGGAGGCGGCCGTCTGTCCAACGCCAATTCGCGCTTCATTCATCATCTGAAACATGTATGAAAGACCTTTGTGCGGTTCGCCCAGCAGCCATCCCCTGCAATTGTCCTGGTCACCAAAAGCCAGGTGCGTGGTGGAGTAGCCGCGCTGTCCCATTTTTTGAAAATCGCCTGCACAAAACACATCGTTGTATTTCAACGTGCCGTCTTTTTCAGGCCAGAATTTCGGAATAATAAAAAGTGAAATGCCTTTGACACCGGGCGGAGCTCCCTCAATTCGTGCAAGGGTAAGATGAATAAAATTGTCGCAGGCTTCATGCTGGCCACCGGAGATAAAAATCTTCTGACCTTTTATATTATAAACTCCATCACCAACCAGCCGGGCACTCGTGACAATGTCAGTTAACGAACTGCCTGCCTGTGGCTCCGTCAATGCCATCGTTGCCTGCCACCGACCTTCGTACACGTGCGGAACGAAAGTCTTTATCTGTTCTTCATTTCCAAAACTCGTGATCAGTGCCGCTGCTCCGGCAGAGAGACTGAAGTATCCCTGGCAACCATTATTAGCCGCCTGAAAAATATGCTGCCCGGCATTATAGATCATCATTGGAAGCTGAAGTCCACCGTGTTCAAATTTTGCGGCGCCCCCAATCCATCCTTGTTCAGCGGCTTGCCGGATAATTGTTTTTAATTGTGGATGTGTGACCACGCCACCCTTACCATCATACCGCGCAGGCGTTTCATCCATTTCTTTGAAAAAGGGTGCCATGTCACGGTCGGCAAGTAATTTTGCCGATTCAACAATCATCCATACTTGTTCCCAGTTCAAATGGGAAAATTTTTCAAGAGAAAATAAATCATTCACCTGGTGAACTTCCTGGAGGAGGAACTTGAGGTGGAACATGTTGGTGTAGGGAGTCATGTTGGCTGGGTTCTGGGTCTTGGGTTCTGGTCCTGGGTGTTGGGTTCTTGCCGATACTACAACGGGAGTGAGATTTCAAATTAACTTAAATCTGCCAGTACCCAATACCTAGAACCCAGTACCCAATTCACCTTGCTGCTCCGCCATCGATTGTCAAACATATTCCATTCACAAACGATGCTTCGTCTGATGCAAGATAAACATATCCATTCGCGATGTCTTCGGGCTGGCCCCAACGGCCGGCGGGAATGTGGGTGATCATTTGATTTCTGACATCTTCCGGAATGGCATCGGTCATAGCGGTCTTGATAAAGCCAGGAGCGATGCAGTTCGCCGTGATTCCAAAGCGCCCCAACTCCAGCGCCCAAACTTTTACCATGCCGATGATGGCGGCTTTGGTCGCAACATAATTTGTCTGACCATAATTTCCACGGATGGCTACATTAGAAGAAGCTGACACAATGCGCCCATAATTCTGCTCTTTCATAATGGGAACCACCGCCTGGGTACAATTGAACACACCCGTGAGGTTGACCGAGATCACATCATCCCATTCTTCTTTCGACATTTTCAGTAATGTGCGATCTTTTGTTATGCCCGCATTATTAATGAGTATATCAATGCGACCAAATTGTTTAATTACGGCCTCGGTGGCTTTTTGCACCTCATTTTTGTTGGCAACTGAAACCTTTGCAAATGTAACGCGGTGACCTGCTTCTGTCAGCTTTTTAGCAATATCCGTTCCCTTCTCAGAGAGATCCCACAGGATAACCGATGCACCTTCGCGGACAAACGCATGTACGGTAGCAAGTCCGATTCCGCTGGCGCCGCCGGTGACGATGGCGATTTTGTTTTTTAATCTCATTGGTTGTGTTTTTTTAATTGTTGGTACTTAGTAGGTGTTGGGTGTTGGGTCTTGGGTCTTGGGCTTTGGCGGTTCGTTCTTGATAGTTAGTGTCCGATTTTTTTACCACAAAGTTCGCGGAGGAAAATCACGCGAAGGCCGCAGAGATTAATTGGACTTCGGACTGGCCCGACTCCCAGTATCAGTTGCGAAAAGCCAACACCCAACACCTAACACCCTCCCTAATATAACGCTGTTATCAATTCCCCTACATACGCTGGCTTCTCTTCCCCCTCCACTTCAATTTTACATTCCAGAAAAAGTTTGACTCCGCCGGGCATATCCTCCACGTTCATGATGCGGCCACTCATCCGGATACGACTTCCCGATTTTACTGCGACGGGAAATCTTGCCTTGTTGAGGCCGTAATTAATGGATGTTGTAACCCCCTCAAGTGTGAGCAATTCAAAGAAAAATTTTGAGGCAAGCGACATGGTAAGGTAGCCATGGGCAATCGTCTTACCATCGGGCATATGTTCTTTGGCCTTTTCAGTATCCACGTGAATCCATTGATAGTCGTGCGTGGCTTTTGCGAAATCGTTAATCATTTCCTGAGATACAGTGAACCAATCGCTGACCGCCAGGGATTGTCCGATATGCTTTTTAATATCCTTAAGATTCAGTACCAAGGGTTTTGGCGCCCGAGCGGAGGTTTCGCTGTTTGCGTTTGCGATGCGCGGTGTTAACATTTCAGCGGGAACTTCTGTCCACGTCCCAACCTTTATGACTGCTTTTCCTTTCACTTTCCGTTCCATTAAATCTTGCAAGGCGGCAGGCGCATCCTCCAAGGCATAGATTTTGTCAATGTGCTGTTTGATTTTACCGGAGTTGATCCACGATAGCAAAGTACCGAAGTTTTGAAGGCTCTGTGTTGGTTCGCGTTCAGCAAAACTGCCCCAAAAAACTCCTACGATCGAGCAGCCTTTCAATAAAGGAAGGTTGGCAGGGAACTGCGGAATGACACCCGACGCAAATCCAACTACCAGGTAACGGCCTTTCCATCCCATCGAACGCAAGGCGGCTTCCGACAGTGTGCCACCCACCGGGTCATACACGACATCGACACCTTTTTCATTGGTGATTTCTTTGATGCGGGTTTTTAAATCCTCTTTGGAGTAGTCGATGAGAAAATCCGCGCCCTTCTCCTGGCAGATGGCAAGTTTGTCCTGAGAAGAAGCTGCAGCGATAACTTTTGCACCCATCACTTTCCCCAACTCCACCGCGGCAAGGCCCACACCAC
>JANYKP010000442.1 GCA_025358195.1 Cyclobacteriaceae bacterium | reverse complement strand
GCCTTAAGGCCGTGGCAATTCAAACTCATCAACTTGGACTTTAGTCCAAAAGCATGGTAGGTGTCCAAAGGCGGTTGAGTTTCGTAACTTTATCCTAGAATTTTTTTCATATCTTCATCCGCAATGGCCCGCCTTTCATCCATGGATTTCTACCAGGATAACACCAACCTCAAGTGGATTATTTTGATCGTGTCCGTGATCATTAGCGTTGGCACGATCTACTATACGAACATACTCGTAGAGCAATTAAAGGAGCGTGAAAAAAACCAGGTCAGGCTTTTCGCAAAAGCGCTTGAATACACATCGAATGACACTGACAACAACATTCTTTTCATCACCGAAGAAATCATCTACAAAAACAATTCAATCCCCACCATGCTGATCGACAGCAAGGAAAACATCGTGAACTTCAATAATGTGGACATTGATTCCCTTTGGACCCCCCAACAAAAAGAGCGGGAACTTCAACGGCAGCTCAAGGAAATGAAAAGAACCTATCCACCCATTCCTATTCTACTAAAGGACCCCAACACCGATGAAGTCTTCGGAAAGCAATTTGTCTACTATAAAAACTCTTTTTTGCTTACACAGCTGATCGCCTATCCATACATTCAACTTTCCGTGATCGCTATCTTCGGTTTCATTTCGTACCTCGCGTTCAACTATTCTAAAACGGCTGAACAAAACCGTGTGTGGGTCGGACTGGCGAAAGAGACTGCCCACCAACTGGGTACACCACTCTCTTCCCTCATGGCGTGGATTGAAGTGCTGCGCGATGACCCGCTAATCAAGGGGAAAGGAATTGTCGAAGAACTTGATAAAGACATCCGGAAATTGCGGGTAGTGACCGAGCGTTTTTCAAGTATTGGTTCCACACCTATATTAAAAGATGAAAACGTTTATCAATTGATCAACAACGTTGTGAGTTATTTACAACCACGCGTGTCATCGAAAATAAACATCGAGGTCTATACACTTTCTGAAACGATCCGGGCCATGGTGCACGCACCCCTTTTTGAATGGGTGATCGAAAACCTCTGCAAAAATGCCGTGGATGCGATGGGCAGCACGGGTACCATTGCCATCAAAATTCTGCGTGGCAGCGAAAGAAAAGTTTTATTGATATATCCGACACCGGTAAGGGCATGCCCAAGTCTATTATCTCCAGTGTATTCAAGCCAGGTTTCACAACTAAAAAGCGGGGATGGGGCCTGGGGCTCGCCTTGGCAAAACGCATCATTGAACTCTACCACGATGGTAGAATTTATGTGAAGTCCTCAGAGGAAAATCAAGGAACAACTTTTCGTATCGAATTGGGCAGCGCGTGATCATTAACCGTGATTTACAGGCACTTAGGGGTCCAAATATTTCCGGTATTTCTGAGTTCACCCCTTGGCGATGCCGGTCGTGAAAGCTACTTTTGTGGCCTGATTTTAAGGCTCAACCTAACTTAACCTAACGATACACCTCCATGGCAAACTTTGGTAGAATTACTCAGGTCATCGGTCCCGTAGTGGACGTCGCCTTTGATGAACCGGGTACAAAACTCCCTAATATTCTTGACTCGATGACCGTTACAAAATCTGACGGAACACGCATCGTTCTCGAATGTCAGCAGCACCTGGGCGAAGACCGTGTACGCACGGTAGCCATGGATGGAACGGAAGGATTGGTTCGGGGGATGAGGGTAACGGATACTGGTTTGCCGATCCAGATGCCAATCGGTGATGATATCAAAGGCCGTTTGTTTAATGTCGTGGGGGAAGCCATTGATGGAATCCCGCAGCCTAAAGGCGAACGCGGACTTCCCATACATCGCGCCGCACCCGCATACGAAGATCTCACCACTTCAACAGAGGTTCTATTTACAGGGATTAAAGTAATTGATTTGATCGAGCCGTACGCTAAGGGTGGTAAGATTGGTTTGTTTGGCGGCGCCGGGGTTGGTAAGACAGTTCTGATTCAGGAATTGATTAACAACATTGCGAAAGCATATTCGGGTCTTTCTGTATTTGCGGGTGTAGGCGAACGAACACGCGAAGGAAATGACCTGCTTCGCGAGATGATCGAAGCGGGCATTGTTGATTATGGCGATGAATTTAGAAAGTCAATCCATGCCGGCGGTTGGGATCTTTCAAAAGTGGACATGGCAAAACTTAAAGAATCAAAAGCGACTTTTGTGTTTGGTCAGATGAACGAACCTCCTGGAGCTCGTGCCCGCGTGGCGCTGTCTGGTCTGACCCTCGCTGAATATTTTCGCGACGGTGATGGCACCGGCAAAGGCAAAGACATTCTTTTCTTCATTGATAATATCTTCCGTTTTACCCAGGCTGGTTCTGAAGTGTCAGCCCTCTTAGGCCGCATGCCTTCGGCGGTGGGTTATCAGCCAACGCTTGCTTCCGAAATGGGTGCAATGCAAGAGCGGATCACCTCTACCAAGAACGGTTCCATTACATCAGTCCAAGCGGTATACGTACCCGCTGATGACTTGACCGACCCGGCACCGGCCACCACGTTCTCTCACCTTGACGCCACAACAGTGTTGAGCCGCAAGATCGCCGAATTAGGTATTTATCCTGCCGTAGATCCGCTTGATTCTACCTCACGCATCCTTCGTGCCGATATCGTCGGTGAGGAACACTATAATTGCGCCCAGCGCGTGAAGGCTATCTTACAACGCTACAAAGAACTTCAAGACATCATCGCCATTCTCGGCATGGATGAACTGAGCGATGAGGACAAACAAGTCGTGTATCGTGCCCGACGTGTGCAGCGATTCCTGTCGCAGCCATTCCACGTAGCAGAAGCCTTTACCGGCTTGAAAGGTGCCCTTGTGGACATCAAAGACACGATCAAAGGATTCACGATGATTATGGATGGTGAACTTGACCATTTACCTGAATCTGCCTTTAACCTCGTTGGTAATATTGAGCAAGCAATTGAAAAGGGTGAGCGGCTAATGGCAGAAGCGAAAGGATAAACAACATGCACTTAGAAATTATTACACCCGATAAAAAATTATTTGAAGGCGACGTGTCCATCGTCACCTTTCCCGGCTCGGACGGGTCCTTTCAGGTGATGAACCACCACGCACCACTCATCAGCTTACTGAAAGCGGGAACCGTTGAATATAAAACCAACGACCGTCGTGAGCACGTGAATATCACGGGAGGTGTGGTTGAAGTGTTGAAAAATAAAGTGATCGTCCTAGCGGATGGGGTAAAAGAATAGTAATCATCCTAGTCAAAATAAAGATGCTCTGAATAGGGCCCAGATTGATAATCAGCAGACCACCTCAAACATGTTATAAAAATTAAAGGCCTATACAGGCCTTTAATAAGAAATTCCGATTTTGGCCCTATCCTACTGCCGGATAATCCACATTACTAAAAATACTACTCCAACAATAAGAGCGATCCCACCGATTATTCCAAATGCTACTGAAACAGAGTTGAGAATCAGGCCCACTAGACCAATCGCTCCAAAAATGGCCGCTAATTTCAGATCGTGATCCATCGCATTTGAAGTTTCTATGGACTCAACGGAACCAGCCTTCTTTTTTGTCTTCACAAGGGTTTTGATTTCTTTCTTCAAATGATTGCGAAACGCTTTTTGTTCCTTCTTCGTCATCTGCAGATAGGTGTTCTTCAATAGAGTAGCAGATTCCACAGCCACCTCTGAAAATACTTCAGGTTGCTCATCCACGCCGGCTGTCAGCAGTTGAGAATCCGTGTGAAGCAAAGTTGTTTTTTTGTTGGTTGAGACTATTTTTTAGCCGCGTTGCTGTAATGATCAAAATAATACGAATATTTTGGTGAGGTGCAAGATGCTAATACTATTAACGCCAATAAGCCGAGTATTTTAGTTTTCATTATTGTGAGAATTTAAGGTTTTTGTGGGTCTAAAAATACGATTGAGGAATCGTTTCTCAAAGTCCCAAAAGAAACGGAACTGGCCAAAAATAAAGCCGTATAGCAACAGGAAAATATTATAGATCGGTAAAATCAAGAGATAATAAATAACACTGATCCACAACGGCATGGGTCCATCATTAAAAAAGTATGAAAATATGGGCCGCTTAAGAAACAGAACCGTAAATCCGGTGCAAGCAAATACTGTCAGTATAACAATGACTTGAAAAGCGCTCTTTACTTTCCAGCGGTGTTGAAGTTTATCAATCCAATTCACAGTAGTAATAAAAGGCTTGAAAATAAGAATTATTTTGTTTCAAAATCACCCCACCATTCTTTGTTTGGTAAAGGTGCCTGAATGGTTGTCAGTTCCTTTTTAACTGGATGTAAAAATGTGAGTCGGCGGGCATGAAGGGCAATGCTGCCATCGCCGGTTGTCGACATGGATCCATATTTCAGATCGCCTACGATCGGGCATCCAATACTGGCCAATTGAACCCGTATCTGGTGGGGTCTACCGGTAACCGGAAGCACCTCTATCAGGTAACGATTACTTCTTTTTGATATCAGCTTGTAGGAGAGCTCGGACGCCTGTGTTCCTGGCGTATCCCTTTTGTAGGCGGTCGTTTTATTTTTTTTTTCATCCTTTTTCAACCAATGGACGAGCGTCCCTTCCGGTTTAGAAGGTTTTTGGTCCGTGATGGCCCAATAAATTTTTTGTGTTTCCCGTAAGCGGAAAAGCTCGTTCATACGTGTCAGCGCCTTTGACGTTCTGGCGAAAACCACTACCCCACTTACCGGTCGGTCGAGGCGGTGAACCACACCTAAGAAAACCTCACCCGGCTTTCCATACTTTGATTTGATGTACTCTTTGCAAATCTCAACCAGCGGTTTATCACCGGTTTCATCTCCCTGTACGAGTATCCCAGACGCCTTATTGATGGCGAGCAGGTGATTGTCTTCAAATAGTACATCCAGTGAACCGGTCATTTCCGTTGAGCATGCAGCGCATGGCATCCATTATTGGCCAGCTTGAAAGAAGTCTGGTAGCCTATTGAAATCAAAAACTCGTTCATGGCTTGAAAATTTCTTTTGTCCGTATCCATTGGATGGACTTCAAGAAAAATGGACTTGATTTTTTCCCAGATGTCACGGGGCGAATCGTACACAATGGGATATTCGCTGCCTTCACAATCCAGTTTTAAAAAATCAATATGCTCCAGCTTATTTTCTTCCATGATCCTTGCCAGGGAAATCGCCTTCACCGAAACTGATTTCAAATTGTGCGATTCAAAATCCTGAAACACAGAAGCCGTCACCGAGTTCTCACTGTCTGCCTCTTTATATAATACAATATACTCAACAGGCTGGCCGGTGACCGCCAGATGATGAAGATGCACCTGCTCTTGTATGGATGGGTTAAGCCTCAGGTTATTCTTAAAAAGTTCAACGTTATGTTGAATTGGTTCATAAGCAAAAACGTTTGCATCGGGCCGCTTCGAGAGCAACAGCATATTGAAGTAGCCGGCATTGGCACCCACATCCACCACCACAGGACTTTTTGGCAACTGCCTTACCCAGGTGTCGATGGAATAAAAATCGCTAAGAAAGATTTCTTTAAACACCAGATACAATTCACGGGTTGGCACATCAAAAACGAGTGGCGTGCCGCGGGTAGTAAAGCGTGCGGGTGAAAATGCCGAAGAACTTTTCTGGCTAAAATACGTCAACCAGTTGCGGATGTGCCGAATCAGGTTTTTGTAACGGCCGATGGAAGATTCAGTCATGGGATAATTTTAAACAAAGTTCAGAATTTTTAGACGCTATCCCGCTAAGGAAAGAGAAGTATCGCCCTCGTGTTAAGTTAATCGTGCATTTTTAACCGTTGATCGCAAAAAACGCTGAACACAACGTTATTAAAGCTTTTTTGTCAAAAATACGTTCGTGGTTAACCTAACACTCGTGTCGTTCTAATCTTTGAATTCAGAAGTAAAATGAAAGTGGATATCCGGAAAATTATCTTGAACCATCTGCAACCAGGCTTTTGACTCTGCCATGAATACCAGTTTTCCCTCCTTGTCACGGGCGATGTACCGAAGTTTTGAATTGATAAATTCCTGCAATTTCATTTCATTGTCACTGCTGATCCAGCACGCCTTATAAATATTTTGAGGTACGAATTCCACGGTAGCACTGTATTCATGCTTCAATCTGAATTGGATTACCTCAAACTGTAGAGCGCCTACGGTGCCAATTACTTTTCGTTTGCCCAAATCGAATGTGAAAAGCTGGGCAACTCCTTCTTCCATCAATTGCAGCAATCCCTTTTCAAGTTGCTTGCTCTTCATGGCGTCTTTGTTTACCACTTCTTTAAAAATCTCCGGAGAAAAACTGGGGATACCGGTGTACTGGTACTTTTCTCCTTCCGTGAGTGTGTCCCCAATTTTCAAATTGCCGGTATCGTAAATTCCTACAATGTCACCGGGCCATGCCTCATCAATCGTCTCACGATCTTGTGCAAGAAATGCCGTTGCATTAGAAAACCGGAAACTTTTATCCTGGCGCACATGAAAATAATTATTGCCGCGCTCAAACATGCCAGAACACACGCGCAAAAACGCAATACGGTTGCGATGCTTGGGGTCCATGTTGGCATGGATCTTAAAAATAAAGCCTGAAAATTTCTTTTCGTCCGGTGCGATGACACGAGCGGAAGTCTCCCGGGGAGGAGGCGTCGGTGCAATTCGAATAAACGTATCGAGAAGTTCTTGCACACCAAAATTATTCACGGCACTCCCAAAAAAAACAGGTGCTACTTTTCCTGCCTGGTAGTCTTGAACTTCAAAGTCCGGGTAGACACCTTCTATCAACTCTACATCGGCGCGCAACTGACGGGCATGATTTTCTCCTACCAGTTCATCCAACCGAGCACTATGGATATCATCTATTTGAATGCCTTCCTGAATCACGGTTTTGCTAGCAGTGAAAAGATGTAAACTTTTCTCATACAGACTATAAACGCCCTTAAATGTCTTGCCCATGCTGATCGGCCAGCTCAACGGCCGGACTTTGATCGTCAGCTTTTCTTCAATTTCATCCAATAAGTCAAATGGGTCCCGGCCTTCGCGGTCGAGCTTGTTAATAAAACAGATGACGGGTGTATTGCGCATCCGGCAGACTGCCATCAGTTTCTCAGTTTGCGTTTCTACTCCCTTCACGCAATCAATCACCATGATCACACTATCAACGGCAGTGAGCGTGCGATAGGTGTCTTCCGCAAAATCCTGGTGACCAGGGGTGTCGAGCAAATTGATTTTAATATCCTTATAATTAAATCCCATGACAGAAGTCGCCACGGAAATGCCCCGTTGCTTTTCGATTTCCATCCAGTCGCTGCGGGCGTGGTCCTTTATTTTGCTTGATTTTACGGCCCCCGCCTTCTGAATCGCACCGCCGAACAGCAAAAGCTTTTCAGTAAGTGTAGTTTTGCCGGCATCAGGGTGACTGATGATTCCGAAGGTTCTTCGTTTGGCGATTTCCTGTTCGATTGACATTTAAAAAAATAAGGTCGCAAAGCTAGAAATTCGCCCTGTAAAAACTTAATGCAACCGAAATACTTGTTAGGAAAGGCTCAACCGGCGAATTTAAATTCTGACAGCCGAATGTCATCTAAACCTTGCTGGTCAAACGGATGCTCCATTTCGTCCTGAACATTAAACAAGGAAATAAGAATAAAGCCAGTGATCATGCTGAGGACGTAGACTACCCAATCAGGAGAATTGTGCTCCAGCCTGTGGAGCAGCGCTGGAGTATAAATAACAGGGAAAAAATAAATGAACACCTGGCAGTATGCCCGCAGGCTAATGGGAGTCCGGTGCGTATCGATGGCAATCAGGTTTTCAATGGTCGTGTGCACATCCTTCATAAACCGGAATATTTTCATCGCTTCCGATGTGGAAATTTCCTCTTTGTGATCCTGAATGAACTGGAAGGCCGCTGTCAGGTTACTTCTAAGTTCAGCCTGGTCATTGCTGTGTTTAGAAAGCTTTGTCACGAGGGAATCCGATATTTGTACCAATATGTTTTTAATAACCCATTTTTTTTCTTCGGTTAACTTCTTGCTTCGTTGAAAACTATAATGAACG
>JANYKP010000429.1 GCA_025358195.1 Cyclobacteriaceae bacterium | reverse complement strand
GATTGCAACCCCTTTGTTATGAATGTAAAGGGTCATGTTATGTTTGCCACGAAAAAGATCTCGCCGGGGGGTCACTGGATGAACATTACCCGGGTTGTTTGCGACATGAAGAAGGCCGGTATTCTGGAATCTGCGGAAGCTTATCTCGTTGTCTCATTGTCGTTGGCGGATGGGTTCATCAGTTGCTGGGATGAAAAATACCGAAGCAAAGCAGTCCGGCCAGAAACCTACATTAATGAGTTTATTGACGAGAATTGGATTCCTGTTTTACAGACACCGCCCTTCCCTGAATATACCAGTGGACACAGCGTTATTTCTTCTTCAGCATCCGTAGCGCTGACCAAATTATTTGGCGATCACTATGCCTTTACAGATTCGACAGAAACGGAATTTGGTATGCCACCCCGAAACTTCAATTCATTTTACGATGCCGCTGCAGAAGCAGGTATCAGTCGTTTGTATGGTGGAATTCACTACCGGCCTGCAGTTGAAAATGGTCTGAAGCAGGGAAGACTGATAGGCGATTTTATCGCAACAAAAATCAAAACAAAAAATAATTGAGTGGAAATTGCTTACCAAAACCAATCAGGCTCAACGATTGTGCTGCCCGCATGATTCTGGCAATTAAAGCAAAATCGATTTAGATAAAGAGGATTAAAATCAGGCGCATAGTAGAAGCAGGTTTCAATATAGGTGGGAATCGCGCCTCTGTCAACGAAGGTTCTGGTAATTTGCGCTGCTGAAGCTTCAAAATAACCGAACGCTAGTTCATCGGGATTGCCTATGTTTCTGATATTGCCGGGGATAATCGAAGGAGGGGTGTCAAAAATGGATCCTCGCTTGGTGATCAGCTGTTCAACTTTACTCCAGTATTCATAAGCTTCCGGATTCATTGAATATTGAGTAACGTTAAAATAATGCCGCCCATTAAAAGAGAAATCCACTCCTCGGCTCATGAGTAATAAATTTTCAATTTTCGAATGGGAATAGTCTGAGGATTTCACCACAATCAAATTGAACTTACTGATTGGTTCATAGATGTAACAAATTAGTGGACAACTTACTGCACCCGGGTAACACGTTGGGAAAATATTCCAAACTTCTGCCACGGACCATCGGTAACGACCCGTGCTATTCTCCGGTAAACGCGTGTTTAAATAGGTATTCACGGTCCAATAACTCACCTCCTGACCATTGTCTGTGATCACTTTCTCATTCGAAACTTTAATAAAGGTACTGTCCACCGGTTTGTTTCCCGTAGGCATCTTTTCAGGGTTTGATTCAAATTTTCTTCCGTCCGGAAGATTAATATGAAGCGTGTAAATACCGCCGGGTCTTCCAAAAGCAGACAATACATTTAACTTATATTTACCCTTATCGATTTCCTGATAGGTATCGGTTTTGCCCAATTCATCGGTTATTGTAACCAATGCATTTGATACTGGTAAAGGAGCCAATCCTGGGAAATTGGTAGTTCCAAGGTTAAGGAAATAGGGCCCTGGTTGGTCACTGATACTTCCATCCACTACCAGGAGACCTATCTGGCCAGTTGTTTTGAAATTGTAAGGTTCACGACAATGACCAAAGAAAATAATCAATAACAGGGATAGAACGGAGTTCTGAAGTAAGCGACTCATCAAAAGATTAAGTTATACGTTATGGATGGAAGAGCACTTCCCAGTATTGATAATTTGTAGGACTGTAGCTTAGCTATTGCATCCTGCTGCTGATAATAAATGGAATAGGCATTGGCCCTTCCTAATAAATTATATATCGAGAAGGTAAGATTGTCGTCGACTTTTTTCAAAACGCTGTTGATGGTTATTGAAATATCCACCCGCCAGTAATCAGGTATTCTATACGTATTACGTTCAGAAAAAAGCGGAATGCTCGTTGGACCCGAAGTATAATAGGATTCAATAGCTGAAATTGGTCTCCCGGTGCTGTAATTAAAGTTTGTCCCAAACCGCATGTTTTTGCCCAATTTGTGGCTGGCAGTAAGGGAAAAGTTATGTGGCTTATCATAGTTTGAAGGATACCATTTACCAAGATTAATTCTTTCATCCGGATGGACCCCATTCATTTTAATTAACGAACGCATGAATGTGTAGGAAATCCAACCTGTCCAGGCACCGGTATTCTTTTTTGCATACAACTCCAATCCATAGGCTTTTCCATCGCCTTGCAATACATCTGTTTCTAAATGACGGTTCAGAATAATTTTAGAAAAATCTTTGTAGTCTATGATGTTAGAAGTTGTCTTATAAAATACTTCGGCTGAAAGTTCATATATATTTTCCTTCGAATTTCGGAAGTAGCCCAGTGAGAAATTGTCTGCAATTTGAGGGAGAAAATGGGTGTTACTGACTTGCCAGATGTCGACAGGCGTGGTGGCGGTTGTGTTGGAAACTAAGTGAATGTATTGTCGTAATCGTGCATAACTTGCCTTCACGGATGATTTATTGTTGAGAGAAAATCGTGCGGAAAGACGTGGTTCCAGACCGCCATAGGATTTTATTGCTTGTTTTGAGGTAAAATGTGCTGTGTCAGTTATGGAGGCTATACTTTTGGAGACTCCAGGTTGATATTGGTAAACGGTATCGGGTCCATAATTTTGAAAGAGCGAATATCTAAGTCCGGCCGCGATAGAAATCGATTTACCGATGTTAAAATCTTCATCTGCATAAATAGCCATCTCGATCCCACCACTCTTCTGGATTTTTTGACTCAGCGTTGCGGAGTTACTTCCGAGAGGTCCGGATTTTTCAGGACGGGGCGAATAAAAAGTTACTTCTGCTCCAAAGTTAATGGCTTGATTTTCACCGGATGTGGAGAGGAGACTCTCTTTGAGTTGGATGTACGACATTCCATTTCCAAAGCTCCGCGCGTTTTGAGGATCTAAATCGGAAAGATTGGCATCATAGTTTCCCATGACAGCGCTGAAAGTTGATCCTAATTGCTTGCTAAGTAATTGCTTCCATCGAAGGGTTACAAGTTGAGTAGCGTATTCATAACCAAATTTGCTGGAGAAGCGAAAGTAATCATGTCCTAAATAATAGAGCAGACTGAGAGAACTTCCCTTACCAATTTTGTGTGTTAGATTTCCATTAATATCATAAAATGAAGCAGCACTATTTTTTACGTCAATATTATTCACGCTTTTTAATACCCAATCTGAGTAGGAGAACCGTGCGGCCGTTAGGAAAGATGTTTTATCGGTAACAATGGGTCCTTCCAGGGCTATCCTTCCGGAAAGTAGGCCCAGCCCACCCTTTGCTTTAAATTTATTGAAGTCGCCATTTCGTGTGCGCACGCTTAAGACAGAAGAAGTCCGGCCTCCAAATTGAGCTGGTATGTTTCCCTTGTATAATGAAAAATCTTCTATTGCATCAGGATTGAAATTTGATATCAGCCCCAGGGCATGGGAAGGGTTCAAGACCATGCCATCGTCCATCAATACAAGGTTTTGGTCAACTCTTCCTCCTCGTACATTGAAACCGGCGCTTCCTTCACCCACCGAGGAGACGCCAGGTAGCAATTGAATATTTCTAATTACATCAACTTCTCCCATAAAAGCCGGCATTCTTTTTATCTCTGTAATATTGAGTTTCATCACACCCGCCAAGGGCTCTTTTATATTATCATCCTCCTTGCGGGCGCGGACCACCACCTCTTCCAGCGCTTCGGCTTTTTCCGTCATTTCAAAATTCATGACACCGTTAATGTAGATGGCAATTTTGTGCTGAAGAGGAGCCATTCCTAAGTGTCTGACCGTTAGCTTGTATTTTCCTGGTGGTAGTGTGATAAAGTATTTCCCATTCTGGTCTGAATTATTACCATATTTCAGACCGTCCACAAAAAGTGCTGCCCCGCTCATCGGCTTTTTGTCTGCAGCCGTAACAATGGCCCCAGTCAAACTGACCCTTTTCGATAGGTCTGTAACCTTTGTAGAGTCTCCAAAAATTTGAATGGAACTTTGCTGACTGTAAGAATTAAATGAAAGCAGCAACACAAATATCAGCCCAGCCCCCAATGATCGTCCCGCGCAATTGATTTTCAGCATTTAATAATTTGTGGGAACTTAGATGGTTTTTATCGCCTATGCAATCTTTCTTTTATAGTTGGAGCGTAAGACCCATTTATGTTCACCCTTCCTTCCAGACCTTCCAAAGATAGGCGGTGTAAGGAGCCCAATAGTTTAAAGGTTCTCAGAAAAAACCTCCCCATACCAACGGGAGGATTTTTGCGACGATGCCGCCAAAATCATATAAATTCGTCATATTGACTGGCCTTTTCCATTGGCCAATAGATGAATTTTAATATATCTTAACCCTGGGTAGTAATGTCCTTTCAAAAACCCTCGCTCACTTTTTCTCAAATCATCAACATGAACGTTGGTTTTTTTGGGATCCAGTACAGCTTTGGTTTGCAGCAGACCGCCGTTAATCCTCTCTATACGTTCTTGGATGCACGGCCAGAAGATTTGCCACTCCTGAATTTGGCCGGACCGATGACGGGTCTTCTTATCCAACCGATTATTGGCGCCCTCAGTGATAAAACCTGGCACCCACGATGGGGGAGGAGAAAACCTTACTTTTTAATTGGCGCTATCTTTTGCAGTCTAAGCTTATTTCTTTTTCCCTTCTGCCGCGAATTGTGGATGGCCGTAGGCCTGTTGTGGATACTCGATGCTGCTAATAATACAGCGATGGAACCGTACCGGGCGTTCATTGCCGATAAATTGCCTGCCAAACAACGGGCGATGGGTTTTTTGACCCAAAGTTTTTTTACCGGCCTGGGAATTACACTCGCCAATCTCTCCTTGTACTTTTTTCAGCAGGTGATTACAGGTGAAGCAGTTTCAGCGAGTGGTAA
>JANYKP010000425.1 GCA_025358195.1 Cyclobacteriaceae bacterium | reverse complement strand
TGCCGCAGAGCAAAACCATCGATGGCGTTACCCGTGCCACTCCTCAATACATCGACCTCACCTGGGGCATGGGACGTGATGGCAAGCACCCGGTCAACAGCATGAGCCAGCAGGCATCGATGATGTATTGCAAATGGCTTTACACAAAGACCGGGTTTTTTTATCGATTACCAACCGAAGCTGAATGGGAATATGCGTGCAAAGCAGGAAGTAATACAGTCACGCTGGAGGACATCAACGCCTACGGCTACTTTAAGGATAACGCAGTCGGCAAGTTTCATCACGTAAAAGAAAAAAAACCGAATGCCTGGGGGTTATATGACATGTTGGGCAACCTAAGTGAATGGACAATCGATCAATACACCCCCGCCTATTATTCCACGATCAAAAATAATGATCCAATTACCACCCCCGGCCCAAAGTATCCGCGTAGCGCGCGGGGCGGTTCGTTCCTGGATCCCGCGACTCAACTTCGTTGCAGCAATCGAATTCCGTCTGATCCAACCTGGAACCAACGCGATCCACAAATTCCCAAGAGCCGATGGTGGCTTACCGATGGTATGTTTATTGGGTTTCGTGTCGTTCGGCCTCTAAAGCAACCTTCCAGAGAAGAAATTGGAAAATTTTATGATTTGTACTTAAAATAATCCTGGATAATCATCGCTTGCTTTGAAAAGCGTATTTTTATAATGGTTTCGAAAACAGACTAAAAAAAACATACTATGAAGCCCATTCCTTCCCGCAGAGATTTTATCAAGCAATCCACCCTGGCCGCAGGCTCTTTAATGGCTATGCCACTCGTTTCGAATGCGGAATTTTTTAATTCATCTGCCGATGACTCGATCAAGATTGCATTGATTGGTTGCGGCGGTAGGGGCACAGGCGCGGCTATGCAGGCACTTCTCACGAAACAAAATATAAAACTTGTTGCGATGGCCGATGCTTTTCGCGACCGGTTAGATGACTGCTATAAAAATTTAATGTCGTCCGACTTAAGTGATTGGTCAAGCGCCGCGGGTAATGTCAAGGAAAAAGTTAAGGTTACCGAGGAAACTAAATTTACAGGCTTTGATGCCTATAAAAAAGCGATTGCTTTAGCGGATGTTGTAATTCTTGCTACACCTCCCGGCTTTCGGCCAATCCATTTTGAAGAGGCCGTGAACCAGGGCAAGCACATCTTTATGGAAAAACCGGTTGCCACCGATCCGGCTGGAATAAAACGGGTGCTGGATGCCGCGACGATCGCGAAGCAAAAAAAATTGAATGTAGTGGTGGGTTTGCAGCGTCACTACCAAAACTCCTATCTCGAACTTTACAAGCGCTTAAAAGACGGTATGATTGGCGAGATTGTATCTGCCCAGGCATGGTGGAACAATGAGGGTGTATGGGTCAACATGCGTCAGCCTGCCCAGACGGAAATGGAATACCAAATGCGCAACTGGTATTATTTCAACTGGCTTTGTGGTGATCATATCACCGAACAGCACATTCACAATATTGATGTGGTTAACTGGTTCAAGGGGGCCTACCCGGTGAAAGCCCAGGGCATGGGTGGGCGTGAGGTAAGGAAAGGAAAAGAGTTTGGAGAAATTTTTGATCACCACTATGTTGAATTTCAATATGCGGACGGCAGCATTCTCAACAGCCAATGTCGTCACATCAAAGGCACCATGAGCAAAGTGGATGAACAAATCGCGGGCACGAAAGGAACCATTTATTGCGGCGCGATGAACATCACCGACCGCAAAGGAAACGTGCTGTATCAATTCGATAAAGCCAGGGAAAACAATCCCTACCAGACGGAGCACGATGAACTTTTTGCTGCTATCGCCAAGGGTGAATACAAATTTGACGATGCAGAGAATGGAGCAAAAAGTACTATGACCTGCATCCTCGGGCGCATGGCCACGTACTCCGGACAAGTGCTGGAGTTTGAAAAGACCCTTAACTCCGGGATTTCGTTGCAACCCTCACGTTACACCTGGGATGCCGACATGCCATCAAAGCCTGATGCCAATGGGTTTTATCCCGTCGCCGTGCCTGGAGTGACAAAATATTTTTCATAAATTTTTATGATGTTGCCTCACTCCAAATTAGTAAGAAACCGCTGTGCACCTCTGTGTGCATTCCTCCGTGTTCCTTTGTGTTAAAAAATCTGACACTCATTAGACAGGCCATACTACTAATATTGATTGACGGATTTTTTAATACAGGGGAATGCGCAAAGGAATGCGCCCAGGCTTCGGCAAACAGGCACACGAAAGCGCACAGAGAAAATGGAAAAATCGATGGGAGTTCTTTCCTAAACTTTCTGATCTTGCGGAAATAAATTCACTCCATTGAAATTTATTCGCAACGTCCTCATCAAACTCTACATCGCCTGGGTGTTATTTGTCTTCACCTTTTTCATGATCCTGTACCTGCCGGGCATCCTGGTGCCGTTCCTTTTCGGCGAAAAATACGGAACCATCAGCTACCAATTCCTCAAGCTGTGGTCGTGGACGTTTAGCAAACTTAATTTCATCCCCTATGAAATCACTGGGAAAGAAAATATTCAAACCGGCAAGACTTATATCTACATCAGTAACCATACCTCCTACCTGGATATCCCGGGCGTTTGTTTGACAGTGCCTACCCAAATCCGGCCGCTGGCAAAAAAAGAACTTAAGAAAATCCCGGTCTTCGGGTGGATCGCAGAGAATGCCGCAATCATCGTCGATCGTTCGAGCAATGAGAGTCGCAGAAAAAGCATGGACCATTTAAAAGATGTTTTGAAACGGGGCATATCCATTTTGATTTTCCCGGAAGGCACGCAAAATCGCTCAAAAGAACCACTGCAGCCTTTTTATGATGGTGCCTTTCGTATCGCCATTGAAATGCAGCAACCCGTCTTGCCGATGGTTATACTGGGCGCTGGCCGACTGATGCCACCCAAACAGTTCATCATCATACCCGGAAAAATTAAAATCAACGTATTGGAGGAAATTCCGACGGCGGGGATGAACCTTGCTGATCTTCCTGCCTTAAAAGAAAAAGTAATTAACGTGATGACCGTTGCTATTCAGTCTTATTCTTCAAAATGAAATCCCTTCTTCTTGTATTTCTCGGTGGTGGCCTTGGAAGTGTAATACGATTTTCATTGAGCAAGTGGATCAGTTCCTTACACAACCATCATTTTCCGTGGGGCACACTAGTGGTCAATGTGGTGGCCTGCCTGGTATTGGGTTGGATCATCGGGTTGGCCGATCACAAACACATCATTTCACCTTCCGCCCGTTTGTTTTGGACCGTGGGTTTCTGCGGAGGGTTTAGCACATTTTCTACGTTTAGCGGCGAGTTATTAAATTTATTACAAAGCGGCTTGACAGTTTCGCTCGTGCTGTACATCGCAGGAAGCGTATTGTTGTGTGTAGCGGCCATGTATGCTGGCTTATTTGTGGGTGAAACCAGTTAGCGACCGGTCTCCTGGATTTTTTGTAATAAACTTTAAAAAAAAACGGAGAGGGACCCCTCCCCCTCCGCTACCCAATTAATAAAACACGTTATTTTTCAGTATCCTAATGATTGATCGCGGTGCTGGATCAACTATCTTTTTTAGTTTGCCCCATCACTTGTCGCAAAGGTCACCGTGTAGTCACCCACTCGCTTACCGAGGTCCAATCCTACCATACAATCCTTGCGGAAATGAATGGCGCCGTACAACCGGCTCATCGCAGCTTCTTCTGCCATCGCTGAAAACTCAGCCGCACTTCCCGGAAACAAGTAAGACAACACATTCGCGGCAGAAGCCGAAAAACTGGAGTGCCCGGAAACATAAGAAGGGAAATTAGGAATACCGGTGCCGGTCTTGATGGAAGGATCCAGCTGCGTCGGTCGCAAATTGAAATAAAAATACTTTGTGTCCCAGCAAGCAACGGCCGCATCATGCAGGGCCACGTTGAGAAGGGCAAAGGCGCGGGCAGCACGCACTTCACTATAGCGCGCATCGCGTATGTATTCGGCTGCAATATCATTCCAATGTCCGGGAGGTGTGTAGGTGCCAACACCATCGGCCCACTTGTGAACGATGGCAATTCGCTCCCGTGTCAGGTTATCTGAATAGTATTTTACCTCTGCCGCTTCGTTCGCCATTTCAGAAGACGTGGCCAACGGTGGAGCGGCGGGACGAACATCAACAATATTCTTAGGTGTCATCATCCAAGCCTTGACGTTGCTGAAGAACGGAAGCATGGGAGGCCGTGACGGTAAGTCCAGACTTATCCAGGCAACATCACCCCGCGAAGTAGCATTAAGCTTAAGGGCGTCCCATTGTGCTTTGTTGCCAATGGCGTTCTTCATCCCATCATTGCCTGCCCGCGCTATAAAGAGAGCGGCTACCGCTTTTCCCAAGGCGAGTCCAGCCGCAATATCGCTGGCGGTTGCCTTGCCCGCCCAAAGTGCCGCATTGCGTTGCTCGCCGGCTTTTCGGGTGATCTCTTCTAAAGCCGCCGGAAAAAGAGCTTTCAGCATATCGGACGCAGCTCCTGACATCACCGCTTCTTCCGAAGGATAGGCGGGAAGATCCGTTTGTGGCATCAATGCCTGAATGGTGTTATCAACTTTATAAGGAGCAGACCGGTTGTATTGATACTTGTAAAACCAGGCAGCCTTAAGTGCATCGTACTGCGCTGCACTCACGTAACTGTAAGCGCGTGCGGCATACGGAGGATTTGAAAATGGAAACTGTGGATCTGAAAAAGGATTTTCAGCATCCGGTGCCGGATAGCTACCATCGGCATTTGGTGCTGGGGGAAGGTTATACCGGGCCACCAGTTCGCGGAATATCTGGTTCCATCTTAGTATACCACCACCACTCCAATACTCAATCGCTTTCCTTTGTGCGCTCGTTAATTTACTCTGTAAGTCTTTGATCGATGCCAGCTCTGCTTTATAGGTGTCAGAGGTTACATCGGTGGGGACGGCTACTGAAATCTGATTGTTCGAAGTCAGCACGATGGGCTTCCACGTTCCGGCATTCGCATCAATGCTGAGCGGCGTTTGTGGGGTAAGCTTCTCGGTGAAGTCAATGTCCTTGCAGCGGATCGGAAGAAGGATCAGGGCTAAAAAAGTTACTAGGATCGGTATGTAAAATTTTGTTCTCATGGGTTAGGAACATTATTGGTTTTAGAAAAGTGAAGGGTATAAAGCAAGCCGCCCATCACGGTAGTCGATTGACCTACATTGCGGCCTGCTATCGTGTAACTGAACGAGGCACGCACGGCAAGATTCTTAGGCTTCGGCAAATAGTACATCAATAGGGCCCCCACCTTGGAGAAATTCATACGGTTCGAAACAAATGGCATGTCCTGCCGGCGGATATCCCCCCCACCCAATGTATTCTGTTGTGAATAATACAAGTCTGCCTGCAGGCCGTTCTTGTAGTAGCCCGTGTTAATGACGAAGTCGAACGTATCGTACATCTTGACTTGATCGCTAAAATATAATTGTCCATCGCTGAAGTACGAGGGCCTGTCAATTTTGACATTACTCCGCCAGGTGTAGGCACCGGAGGTATTCACGTACCAGCCCTGATTCAGATGATAATTGGCCGTTAGTCGTCCGGATAAATTGGTGCTCGCTAACCCGATGGAGAGCGGCAGAAAATCAGGTGTGTAGTTGGTGAGCGGCGTGGAAAAAGATCCTATAGCAAAAGCACGAAAACCGCTTGCCGCAAAATCTTTCGCCAAAATTCTATACTTGGCAGCTACGGACAAATCCTGAACATCTTTCATGCCCGCCAGGGTGCCGCTGCTGGATTGTGTCTTCACATATGGCAGCATGGCAATAATATTCAGTTTATTGCTCAGGCCATAGTTCGCCACGAACGTCATGCTTTGCGTCGTGATCGTTCCGATATTCTGGTTATCACGCTTCAGCCCTCCTTCCCAATAGTTTTCCCATTGATCGTGCGTGTAGAGAAATCCTACACACAGATCCTTCTTTGGCATCAGCAAGCCATCCGTCAGCGTTTGCGAATAAGCGTTGATCGATGCAATTGAAATAATGAATGAGTAAATAAATCGCTTCATGTGTAATAAGTTTTTCCGAAGCAGCAGACTGCTTTGAATCAATTTAAATGTTGAAAAAAATCAGTAGTGAAGCAGGTGATGTTATATCCCTGCCGGAACATCCATCCTCGCTAAACGTTTCCCTGTCAACAGGAAATGTCAGAACATGGATGTTGGAATTTAAGAGATGCGTTCGGGTGGATGAACGATTGATGCAAAAAATGAAGGTACGAGCGATTGAAATGGAGGAAGGTAGGCTACCGCTTGAGACCAGCCCGCCACAGAAGGTTTGACGGACACTACGTTCGAGACATATTCTTTAATAAATCCCGGTACTGACTTTACGTTTTGCTTGGCATCCAACGGTTTGTCCGTAAATGTTTTTGCAAAATCTTCCAGTTGTTGTTTAATGCGATTGCTCTCGGAATCTTTCACACAGGCGACGTACACCGCTTCCAGGGTAAGCTTCTGCTTCACAATTCTATATACGTCACCCTTGTATTCAAACTGGCCTTCGGCTTTCTCCCAGTCTTTCTCCTGGGTGGCATACGGTACATTCAACGGGATTTCCACGATAAGTTCCTGTGCGTTGGAGGCATTCTCATCAAAGGACCAGCTGCTCGAATTATGCCATTGCCAACCTTCCATTACAAGGTAATAACCCGCTATGTTTAGCATGATTATGAATAGAAAAAAGAAGGCGATGGGTTTTCGCATGGCTACAAGGATACGAAAAAAAAGGAATGCGACAGACACAGTCAATCAAAAAAATACCGTCATTTCCTGATTGCAACTGTTAAAACGGCAGATAAACCACTTTTTTAGTCTCAAAAAACTCTTCTTCAAAATGCTTATGGAGGTCATAAATACTGTACGGTTTTTTCAATTGATCCAATTCCTCATCAAGGTCGCCACCCTTTAAGTACAGGATACCGTTGTCGAGCGTATGAAGTGATTCCTTCTTGATTTTGTTTTGCACCCAACCGTAAAATTCTTTCATCTGCGTGACGGCCCGGCTTACAACAAAATCATATTTTCCACCCAACTGTTCTGCACGGATTTGTTCGGCTTTCACATTGGTAAGCCCAAGCGCCTGACTTACCTCTTTCACTACCGTAATCTTTTTGCCAATGGAGTCCACCAGACGAAACTGTGTTTGCGGAAAAAAAATGGCTAGCGGAATACCCGGAAAACCTCCACCGGTACCCACATCCAAAATCTCCGCGCCCGGGAGGAATGAAATTACCTTTGCGATCCCTAGTGAGTGAAGCACATGGTTGACATACAGGTTATCAATGTCCTTGCGGGAAATGACGTTGATCTTCTCATTCCAGTCCCGGTAAAGCGCACCGAGGTTGACAAACTGTTGCTGCTGTATGTCAGTAAGGTTTGGGAAGTATGTGTAGATACTAGTGGAGTCTTGCACGAGATCAATTTAAGTAGTAAAACTGGAAAGAGGTGGGGAGAAATCAAAATAGGAGAGTGGATGCGGAGTAAGAATGCATATTATTCACCCAAAGGTTAAAAAAATAGCCTCCCAAACTGAAAAGGCAATTTCTTTTCTGACCTAACTGACCAAAGTCAATTTGATTTAAATTTTCTAGCATTGTTAGAGCTACCTAAGTATTCCTTCGCAAAAAAACGCAAGCTTGGGCTACTAATTCTATCTTAGATAAAGTCTCCTTCTGGCCAAGCCATTTATATCGGCCGTGCGTTGAGCCTCCAATCTTGGGTCCTACGTGGCGACAAGGTTTTTTGTTAATTAATCTTTCTTATATGCCAGCAACATAAGTTGAATAGCAAATTGAATTGATTTTAGGAATGATTGATTAAATTGTCGAAAATTCTAAAAGCATTTTATACGTCCCATAAATTCCATCTAAAGGATCCTTTAGAAAAACTATAGTATCCTTTAGATGAATTAATTAAGGGCATCTCTAAAAACCCTACCAAGTTATCTATAAATTTTGTTTCTTGAGAAAAAGGAGAAAAACAGATGAAGAATAGATCAAGAGGATTATTTGATGAGCAGTTTCGGTTG
>JANYKP010000394.1 GCA_025358195.1 Cyclobacteriaceae bacterium | reverse complement strand
GTATGGCTATAATGTTCATGGCTGCCTTCCTGTTTGTCACACTTACCAGTTTGACGAAATTTCCCCTGGTACCGAAGCATGATCCGATGATGCAGGAGAGCCTGGGTCACCATATTTAAAAGTAGAAGCAGAACGCTAACGACAGAGAATATATGATGCAAATAATTATTGGAATTGGAGTTGTGCTGGTGTTGGTCATTCTGTTCATGATCTTCCGGATCGGCAATTTGGTTGGGTTAGTAAAAGATGAGAAGGCGAAGGTAGGCCCCGGCAATAAGGTTAATGCATTTCTGTTTATTGCCTTTATGGTATTGAGTTTGGCATTGTTCTTCTGGTATTCGTTTGCTCACTTCAAAAAGTACACACTCCCGGTGGCCTCCGAGCATGGAAAAATTACGGATGACTTGTTTTGGATCACCATGGTTATTTGCGTGGCGGCATTCACCATCATCTTTATTGCGATGTTTTGGTTCACTTACAAGTATCAATACCAGGAAGGTCGCAAGGCTGAATTCTTCGCCGATAACCACAAATTGGAAATCCTGTGGACGTTGGTTCCTGCAGTCGTGATGGCACTTTTGATTTTCAAAGGACTTCGCGTATGGAATGATATTACGGGCCCTGCTTCCAAAGATGCTGTCGTCATTGAACTCATGGGCCAGCAGTGGACCTGGATGGCCCGCTATCCGGGACCAAGAGATGAGGAGCTGGGTAAAATTGATTTTCGACTTATCGACGCGAGCAACGAATTTGGTCTGGACCTTTCCGACAAGAATTCGTTTGATGACTTTAAATCGCTAACACTTCACTTGCCGGTAGACAAAGAAGTCTTATTGAAAATCCGGGCGAAAGATGTTTTGCACAGCGTGTTCCTGCCTCACTTCCGGGTGAAGATGGACGCAGTCCCGGGTATGCAAACGGTATTTAAGTTCATACCCAAGAAAACGACCCAGCAGATGCGCGATGAAACCGGCAATCCAAATTTCAACTATGAAATGGCGTGTACGGAAATATGTGGCAAAGGTCATTTCTCCATGAGATTTCCCGTGGTTGTAGATGATGAAGAAACCTACATGAAATGGAGAAATTCGCAAGAATCCTGGCTGAAGCAAAATCCAGATTATCTCAAGCTCGTACCGGCCAATCTTCGGGAATTTGCCATGATCAAATCAGGAATTTCACCTGACAATGGCTCGCAACAGCAAGGAGTAGTACAATCGGTTACAACTATTAAATAGAAGATACCAGACATGGCAACGATCGATATACACGCACATACAGAAATACACCACCACGATGATCACGAAGAACATGATCACCATGGCAACTTCTGGACCAGTTACATTTTCTGCCAGGACCATAAAGTCATAGCCAAACAATTTTTAATAACAGGGATGGCGTGGGCGTTGATTGGTGGTATTCTGTCTGTAATTTTTCGTCTGCAACTTGGATTCCCTGATGCAAAACTTGAATGGCTACGCCCCTTGCTGGGAGGCTGGCTGACGGCAGATGGAAAAATTGACCCTGAATTTTATCTGGCACTGGTCACCATGCACGGCACCATCATGGTGTTTTTCGTGTTGACGGCCGGTCTGAGTGGAACGTTTAGTAACTTCCTCATCCCACTTCAGGTAGGCGCACGCGATATGGCATCGGGCTTCATGAACATGCTCTCGTATTGGTTCTTTTTCATGTCCAGCGCCGTGATGTTCACGTCACTCTTTATCTCCACAGGCCCTGCCGGTGGCGGTTGGACGGTATACCCTCCGCTCAGTGCGTTACCGCAAGCTGTGCAGGGGTCAGGACTTGGTATGACGTTGTGGCTCGTATCGATGGCGCTATTTATTGTCAGCACGCTGCTGGGTGGCATCAATTACATCACCACCATTATCAACATGCGCACACAGGGCATGTCGTTTACACGCTTGCCGCTGACGATCTGGGCATTCTTCTTTACTGCCATCATTGGCTTATTGTCATTCCCTGTTTTATTTGGCGCCGCGCTGCTGTTGATTTTTGACCGCAGCTTCGGTACCAGTTTCTTCTTGTCTGACATTTACATCGCGGGCGAAGCATTGCCGCATGTGGGTGGCAGTCCTATTTTGTTCCAGCATTTATTTTGGTTCCTGGGGCACCCCGAAGTTTACATCGTGTTGCTTCCTGCGTTGGGAATTACTTCAGAGATTATTGCTACGAATTCCAGGAAACCGATCTTTGGTTACAAAGCGATGGTAGGCTCTATGCTGTTCATCACGATACTGTCGTTCGTTGTGTGGGCGCATCACATGTTTGTGACGGGTATGAATCCATTCCTGGGTTCCATTTTTACACTTCTTACGTTGATTATCGCTGTGCCATCGGCGGTGAAGATTTTTAATTATGTTACCACCCTGTGGAAAGGAAACATCAAGTTTACCTCCGCGATGATGTTCTCCATCGGCCTCGTTTCGTTTTTTCTCACGGGTGGTGTTACCGGTTTGTTTCTGGGTAACTCCGCAGTTGATATTCAACTTCACGATACGTACTTCGTTGTGGCGCACTTCCACCTGGTGATGGGAAGCGCATCGTTCTTTGGTATGATTGCGGGCATTTATCATTGGTTCCCGAAAATGTTCGGTCGGATGATGGATGAACGTCTCGGTTCCATTCACTTCTGGATGACCTTTGTAGGCGTGTACCTGGTGTTCTTCCCGATGCATTACATTGGTATCGCTGGTTTCCCACGCAGATACTATTCCTGGACGAACTTTGAAACGTTCAGTTCGTTTGCAGATCTGAATATGCTCGTAAGCGTCGCGGCGATCGTTACGCTATCGGCACAATTCATCTTCCTATTTAATTTCTTCTACAGCATTTTCCGTGGCCGATTAGCATCGGCAAATCCCTGGGATGCCAATACCATTGAATGGACAACCCCACGTCATCCTAAGCATGGCAACTGGCCGGGAGATATTCCTACTGTGTATCGCTGGCCGTATGACTATAGCAAACCGGGAGCAAAAGAAGATTATATCCCTCAAACGATCCCGTACTCCGAGACTCCAGAATCCAACCTGGCTCATGAGAACGAACTTATTAAATTGGAGATGGGGAATACGGGTTCCATCGTCGTGGACGAGAAAAAGCACTGAGCAGAAATAATTGAACTCGACAGCGACCAGAGGGTTTCATAAGCTATGCTTATCCACACTGGTCGCTGTTTATTTTTTGGTTCTTTTAGGTGGCGTGGTGCGCAGCACTGGCTCTGGCATGGGCTGTCCGGATTGGCCGAAATGTTTTGGGCAGTGGGTTCCGCCAACCGAGGTCGGTGAGCTGCCCGAGAACTACAAGGAGCAGTTTGCTTCCTACCGGGAAAAGAAGAATCAGAAATTTGCGCGTTACTT
>JANYKP010000355.1 GCA_025358195.1 Cyclobacteriaceae bacterium | reverse complement strand
GGAAGACATTGATGAGATGGAGGCCTTGGGGATATTCGAAGTAATTGAAGAAGACTTGGCCCTTTGCGAATTTGTGGATGTCTCCAAACATAACGTACAGGAGATACTCCGCGATGGACTTGAGTTGATCAGAACGAGCTAAGCGAGCATATGAAGTTTTTAAGGAACCAGCTTGATTCAGTCAAGCATTATTTTGAGAAAGGCGGAAAGTGGGAGAAGTATTATTTCGCCTACGAGGCATTCGATACATTCTTATTCGTACCCAATACAACCACAGAGACGAAAGGTGTTCAGATACGGGACGCAATCGATTTGAAAAGATTGATGATGACCGTTGTCATCGCCATGTTGCCGTGCCTGATTTTCGGCATGTGGAATGTAGGGCATCAGCATTTTCTTGCACTGCAACAGGTAGCAACGGTGGGTCAGAAGTTTTGGTTTGGCATACTGAAAACCGTTCCGATCATTATCGTGTCCTACGGTGTGGGTCTCACCATTGAATTTATTTTCGCCACCATCCGGCGGCATCCGGTGAATGAAGGTTTTCTTGTCACTGGCATGTTGATACCATTGGTAATGCCTGCCAGTATTCCTCTTTGGCAGGTGGCAATTGCTACGGCATTTGCCGTCGTTATAGGAAAAGAAGCATTCGGCGGAACCGGCATGAACGTGGTAAACATTGCGTTAACGGCCCGCGCCTTTTTATACTTTGCCTATCCGTCACAAATTTCCGGGGAAGTATGGACTTACCTGGGCGATGGGGCCAAAACCGTTGCAGGGTATTCAGGAGCCACACCGCTGGCTCTCGCAGCCCAATCGACCGGTAATGTAGTTAGTGACTTCAATTCTTTCGGCGCCGGCTGGGCGGATGGAATTTATAATTTCTGGAATATGTTCATGGGGGTGATGCCGGGGTGCATCGGTGAGACGTCAACGTTGATGTGTCTGATAGGAGGAGCCATTTTGATCATCACTGGCGTGGGAAGTTGGAAGATTATAGTAAGTGTATTTGCCGGAGCGTTTGGAATGGGCCTCTTTTTGAATGCGGTAGGTGCAACACCATTCACTCAAATGCCAGCATATTATCACCTGGTAGTTGGTGGTTTGGCCTTTGGTGCGGTGTTTATGGCAACGGACCCTGTAACGGCATCGCAGACAGAAACCGGAAAGTGGATTTACGGTATTTTGATTGGTATCTTTACCGTGCTGATCAGGGTATTTAATCCGGCGTACCCAGAGGGCATTATGCTGGCGATATTATTGATGAACGTTTTCGCCCCGCTGATCGATTATTTTGTGATACAAGCAAACAAAAAAAGGAGATTACAACGTGCGACAGTCTAATATCTATATCATCCTCTACTCCGCCGCCATTACCGTAGTCTGCGGTGGACTGCTGGCCTTTGCATCCACCAGCTTGAAAGACAAGCAGGATGCAAACATTGCCCTTGAACAAAAGAAAAACATTCTATCATCCGTTCTTACGTTGAACGAAGGTGAAAATATTGATGAGATTTATGCGAAACAAGTAAAAGGATTTGTCATCGATTACGACGGGAACGTGAAAGAAGGAAAGAAACCGGAAGAGGTTATCATTGCTGTTGAATATAAAAAATCTCCCAAGGATCGATTGCTTCCGATATACGAATTTCGGAATGATTCGGGTAAAGTAGCCTATGCTGTTATGCCTGTTTATGGGTATGGACTCTGGAACAATATCTGGGGCTACATTGCCGTGAAATCCGATTTCAACACCGTACAAGGTGTCAAGTTCCAGCATGCGGGCGAAACACCTGGATTGGGTGCGAGAATCGAATCCGAAGAAGTCCAGGAACGATTCAAAGGAAAATCCATTTTTGATAATGGATCGCTCACTTCCATTGTTATGCAGAAAGGGGAAGGACATGATTATGCAAAAGATATCCACAAGGTAGACGGTATGTCAGGGGCTACACTTACCGCCAAAGGGGTAAACAACATGCTCAAAGACTACCTGGCATGTTATGAGAAATATTTGAAAAAGAACGCTGGCGCCAAACAACAATCATCATGAGCACAGAAGCAGCAGTAGTAGAGGAGGTAAAGGAAAAGAAGGCGGAGCCACTCTTTTCGAAGAAGAACAAGAAATTAATTTCCAATCCGCTGGACATCGATAACCCGGTGACCGTGCAGATTTTGGGAGTCTGCTCAGCGCTGGCCGTGACAACCCAGATGAAGCCAGCATTCGTGATGTCGTTGGGCCTCACCATTGTGACGGCGTGTTCAAACGTTGCAATCTCGGCGCTGCGGAATACGATTCCCTCCAGGATTCGTATTATCGTGCAGTTGGCGATTGTGTCGCTGTGGGTAATTCTGGTTGATCAAATTCTGAAAGCGTATGTCTACGATGTGTCGAAACAACTTTCAGTTTTTGTAGGACTTATTATCACCAACTGTATCGTGATGGGCCGGTTAGAGGCCTTTGCCATGGGCAATAAACCCTGGCCGGCTTTCCTGGATGGGATGGGAAATGGTTTGGGCTATGGAATGATACTGATGATCCTCGCCTTCATTCGTGAACTCTTTGGGGCTGGCTCGCTCTTTGGGTTTAAAGTTTTTGCTTCCCTTGGTTTACCCTATCAGGGAAACGGTTTGTTGCTGTTGCCTGCCGGCGCATGCATTTTACTGGGTAGTATCATTTGGATCCAGCGATCGCTAAACGGTTATCGCGAATCGCACTAAGGAAAAGTATATGGAAAATCTAATTAACATCGGTGTTCGGTCGATTTTTATCGACAACATGATCTTCGCTTACTTTCTGGGTATGTGCTCGTTTCTAGCCATCTCCAAAAAAGTGAAGACGGCATTTGGATTAGGAATCGCTGTTATTTTTGTGATTGGTATTACGGTACCGATCAACTGGCTAATTCAGAATTATGTACTAACCGCCGGGTCGCTTGCCTGGGTGGGTCCTGATTATGCTAACATTGATCTTGGCTTTTTGCAGTTTATCGTTTTTATTTCGGTGATCGCTGCCATTACCCAACTAACAGAGATGGCTGTTGAGAAATTTTCTCCTGCGCTTTATGGTACACTCGGAATTTTTCTTCCCTTGATCGCCGTGAATTGTTCTGTGCTGGGCGCCGCACTCTTTATGGTAGGCCGTCCTTACAATCTTGCCGAGGCAACGGTATTTGGACTTGGATCGGGCACAGGCTGGATGCTGGCAATTGTTGCTTTGGCGGGCGTGCGCGAGAAAATGAAATACTCAAATGTGCCCGCTCCATTGAGAGGATTGGGTATTACTTTTATTCTGGTGGGACTCATGTCCCTCGGTTTCCTGAGTTTCATGGGGTTCTCACTTTAATCAATAGTATCGGTTTAAAGTGAAGGCTTCCATGAAGGAGGCCTTTCTTAATTTTATTCATTATGAAAAACCTAATAGGTAAAATCGTTCGGTACTTTTTTAATGGTACACTGTTTATCGTGCCGCTGGTGGCGACGGTGTATTTTTTTATTCAGGCGTTTCAATGGCTTGACAGCCGGCTTGCCCTCCCGTACCCGGGCGTTGGTTTTGCCATTATCCTGAGCGCTATTACCCTGTTCGGCTACCTGACCACTAACTTTGCTTTTCGCACCATGACCGATTGGTTTGATCAGGTCATGAATCGCATTCCATTGGTCAAGCTGTTGTATTCCTCTGTAAAGGATTTGCTGGCAGCCTTTGTGGGCGACAAGCGAAAATTTAATAAACCTGTTCTCGTGACGATCAATAAGGAAAATTCCATTTACCGGATTGGATTCATTACCCAGTCCGACCTTTCTGAAATAGGCCTTGCGGACATGGTTGCCGTGTATTTCCCGCAGTCGTATGCATTCGCAGGTGATCATTTTGTTGTCGCGAAAGAGAACATCAAACCACTCAACGTTTCGGGGTCGGTGGCAATGAAATTTATCCTTTCTGGTGGAATTTCAGGATTTAAAGAATCCTGATTTGTATCTTTCCAATATGAGAAACTGGTATTTTTGTTGGCTCGTTTTGATTTTTGGCTGCCAAACCAATGAGGCCGACGCACCGGAAATGCTTACGGAAGAGGCGCAGCAGATTGGAGCCACCAGTGTCGTGATGGGAGCGGAGATAAAGGAAATCGGTCCGGTTCGACCTGTTCAGTATGGGTTTTTATGGGATAAGCAACAGGACCTCTCCATCGTTGCTGCCGCTAATAAAGTGGTGCTTGGATCGGCCAGTGAGGCCCGCAAGTTCAGTATCAAGTTGGACAATCTCAAGCCCACTACCACGTACTACTACCGCGGCTTTGCTGCGAATGGGGATTACACAAAAATCTATTACGGCAACATCTCAACGTTTACTACTTTGCCTTGAAGAAAGTTTTCCGAACTATTTTTTTTTTGCTGATCGGTCTTTATGTGGTCATTAATTTATTCCCCTCAGCGTCGGAAACATCCACCGCCCCTTCGGAGTCTGAAGTGGACGATTTTGATGAGACAGATACGATTGATCAGGAAGTAATCGTGACGCACAACCGGGTTTGGAAAGATGCCGATGCGTCCAGGCGCGCCCTGCGATTTTCTATTGGCTCATCGTCAGACAATTCATCATTTCGGTATCGGGACACGGTGGAGGTAGCAGAAGATGGTACGGAGAAAACTTTTTGGCATAATCTATACTATGATTTGTATGACCACGACAGAGCCTACCTCGCACCGCTTCAGGATTCACTCGTGTCATTAGCCCGAAGGAATGGTATCCAAAAACCTGAATTGGCTTACACCGCGGTAACGTTTATCCAGGATATACCTTACAATTATATTTTACCGTATGACAGCTGCTCTGTTCATTCTGACTACCCATGTGTGCCGTTGCAACGTTACGGATTGTTATCACCCATGGAATTTTTATATTCCCTGTCAGGTGATTGCGACACCCGCACGGTACTCTTATTTGCCTTGTTGAAAAACATGGGTTATGATCCCATCATTGTTAATAGTGCCCAATACAGACATTCGATGCTGGCCGTAGATTTACCAACGCAAGGAGATTATTTCATGCATAAAGGCAGGAAGTTCTACTTTTGGGAAACTACCGCCACAGGCTGGATGCCGGGCATGCTTCCACCGGATATGTCAAATGTTGATTACTGGACTATAATTTTGGATTATGAATTCGAAGCTGACCCTACTCGCACTTATTGAAATTCTCACCGCGCTTAGCCTGGGGATCGCCATTTTGGCCGCCACCTATCTTTTACTGAAGTACATCGGTAAAAAAAGGTACGGTATCAACGAGAATAATCAGGCCTTTGGAATTTTTATGGCGAGCGTGCTCTTTTCGGTGGGGTACCTGGTGAGCGGCGTCATACAACCATTGCTTTCGCTTTTCAGAATT
>JANYKP010000346.1 GCA_025358195.1 Cyclobacteriaceae bacterium | reverse complement strand
GTAGATCTGACTGCCATAGATCGTAGTGAGATGCTCGCTTTGGTTGACACAAGGCGCTTCGATCGTGGCGCCGTTCATGCGGGCTTCGTGAAAGTAGAATTCCGTTCGGTAGAATCCTCCAAAGTTATTGATTACACCCACCATAAATTCAAGCGGATAGTGTGCCTTCAGGTAGAGACTTTGATAACTCTCGACCGCGTAGCTGGCCGAGTGGCCTTTGGCAAATGAGTAGCCGGAGAAACTTTCAATCTCATACCACACGCGGTCGATGATGTGTTGTTCATAGCCGCGGGCTCTGCAATTTTCAAAGAACCGGTCTTCCACGCGCTTGAATTCTTCGCGGGAACGGTACTTGCCCGACATTCCCCTGCGCAATACATCCGCTTCCGTCAGCGTGAGCCCTGCAAAATGATGGGCTACTTTGATCACGTCTTCCTGGTAGACCATCACGCCATACGTTTCCTTCATAAGTTCATCCATTTTTGGATGGATCGACTCGTACGTTTCGCCCTTGTTCACAGCATGGAAGCGCTCGATGTAGGCGCGCATCATGCCCGACCGCGCCACCCCAGGACGGATGATCGAGCTGGCCGCCACCAGCGTGAGATAATCTTCACATCGCAGTTTGCCCAACAGCATGCGCATGGCTGGAGACTCAACGTAAAAGCATCCCAACGCCAGGCTGTTGCGCATCAGATTTTTTATTTTTGGATCTTTTTTGAAATCCTTGAAGCGATGAATGTCAACGTCAATGCCGCGGTTTCGCTTTACATGTTTTACCGTTTCCTTTAAATGTCCCAATCCACGCTGACTGAGGATGTCAAACTTGAAGATGCCCATGTCTTCGGCATTGTGCATTTCAAAATGTGAGACCGGATAGCCTTTCGGAGGAAGTTCCGTAGCGGTGTAGGCGTAAATCGGCTTCTCGGTAATGAGCACGCCGCCGGCATGAATGGAGATGTTGGCCGGTAAATCCTTCATGAGTTCCGCGTATTTAAAAATCAGTTCGGTGATGTGGTCGCGATTTTTATTTTTTTCCAGTTCGTCCACCAGTGAATCGATCTCATCTTTAGGTAAGCCAAAAACTTTTGCCAGTTCACGCACCACGGACCGCTTTTGGTAGGTGACGTGAGTTCCCAACAGGCAAACGTGATCCGGTCCGTATTTTGAGAAGAAATAATCATACACCTCATCGCGGTGGTCCCACGAAAAGTCAATGTCAAAATCGGGAGGAGAGGTGCGTTCAGCGTTCAGGAAGCGTTCGAAATATAAATCCAATTCGATGGGATCGACGTTGGTGATGCCGAGGCAATAGGCCACCACACTGTTGGCCCCGCTGCCCCGCCCGACAAAATCAAATCCTTTTTCCTTCGCAAAGCAGATCAGATCGTAGGCAACCAGATAATACGAACAAAAGCCTTTCAGTTTGATGATATTTAATTCCCGTTGAAAACGCTCGTGAAGTTCCGGATCACTCACATCGAATAATTCCTCAAAACCTTTCCATGCTTTCGTGACCAGGAAATCCCAGTCGGTCACTGCGCTGCCGGTGATATATTTCTTGTTTTTATCGGACTTAAGCTCAAAGTTGATGGAGCATTGATCAAGGAGTTGTTTTGAATTTTGGATTAACTCGGGAAAGTGTTGAAAGTATGCTTCCAATTTTGCTTCCGGCATCATCATTTCTTCCGCGAGCGCCTGCTGATGAGCCGGAAGTTTGCTAAGCAACGTGTTATGGTCGATGGCCCTCAACAGACGATGTATATTGAAATCCGTTTTATTGGCAAATGTTACGGGATGCAGCAGCACAAATTTTTCCGGATGTGTTTTGCGTGCCGGATACAGGGCATAGTGATTTAATTGATGCTTGCCTACACCAATATATTCGTATGGATGAAGTTGTTCCGGTTCAATTTTCCCAAACGGATAAAGGATGACTACATTTTCAAACAGGGGTGCACGGGCAAGCAGGGGTTTATTTTCTTGATTATGATGGGACAAAAAGCGGTTGATCTTTTCGAAACCATCGTTGTTCTTCGCGATTGCGATGTAGAGCAGTTCATGTTCTTTTCTGAATTCGATGCCAACGCCGATTTCCAAAGAATAGGCTTCTTTTCCGTAGGCAGTCAGGTTGCTTTCTTTACACGGGGCATTCTCCGCACAGAGTCGCAGCATTTCAATGTAGGAAGCAGTGTTGTTGATCTCCGTGAGAATCAGTTTACGTACACCGCACCTGCGTGCCTCTTCAAAGAGGCGTTCAATTTTTAGCGTTCCGTACTTGAAGCTGAAAGCGGTGTGGCAGTTGAGGTACATGGTGTTGTGATAAATTACTTATCAGTAAGGTGATTAGTAATCGTATTTTATTTGGGGTAGTCGGGTGATCGGTAATCAGTAATCAGTTATTGATGTAGCCGATCACTGCTTACCGATTACCGATCACCGATTTTTCTCTGCGAGAAGATTGTAAACTAAGAAACGCCATCACTAACTTAATCTCCCCAAAACTATACCCGTCACCCAATGAATTTTTAATTGGCGTGAGCACCGCGCCTCCAATCCGTTCGATTGCATGTTGAATGGCGGGTATTTTAGTAACGTCCATGACTTCTTCAATGGTGATGGTACCTTGCTGGACATAAAAGGCGAGATGACTCTCTATGGTGACAGGACTCAGTTGCCGCAATTCTGCAATCTTTTCAACGGTATGGCCGCGTTTGAAAAGATCAAGACTCTGCTGCTTGGTTTCCGTGTCGCGCTCGGGCTTTTCCCTGCGCTGACGCTTGGGTGATTTCAAATGGATGCGTGACTTCAATTGATGTCCATCGCAGTAGGTGGTCACTGTCTTCAGAAACGGATGACCGTACTTCTCCAATTTCACCTGACCGAAGCCGGATATTTTACTTAATTCTTCTTTGCTAAGTGGTAAATAGGTAGCCAGTTCCAGCAAGGTGGCATCCGATAGGACAATGTAGGCTGCTACATTTTCTTGAGTTGCTAATTCTTTTCGAATATCTTTCAACTGCTGAAAAAGTGCAGTTTCATAATCAACCTGCTGCTCCTGCACGTCGATCCGCTCCCTGGATTTGGTGAGCATGGCTTTCGCGGTGCCTTTCAGAACGGCATCACTTTTTGCAGTAAGTTTTAGTACCGGGTAGGTGCCCTCCGCTTTTGTCAGGTAATTTTGTGCGATCAGTTCACGGATGATCGTGCCCCACTGTTCTTTGCTTACATCGGCTCCGATGCCGAAGGTTCTTAATCGTTTGTGCTCTTCTCCGATTCTTGCAGCATTTGATCCTCTTAAAAAGTCAATAACGTAACCTGCTCCGAACCGCTCTTGCAAGCGGGCCACGGCCGATAGTGCTTTTTGGGCGAGAACGGTGCCGTCAAACTGCTCCGAGCGGGTCAGGCATGCGTCACAGTTGCCGCAGTAATCGGGGAAGGTTTCGTCAAAGTAGTTGAGTAAATATTTTCTACGGCAGGTGGTGAGATCGCCATACGCTGCCATCTGTTCCAGTTTCTTTAAATAAATTTCTGTCTGTTCGGGGTTGTCGTTGACCTCTACAAACCGTTTCATTTTACTCACGTCGCCGTACGAGTAAAAAAGGAGGGCCTCGCTATCAAGTCCGTCCCGGCCGCTGCGGCCAGTCTCCTGGTAGTAGCTTTCAATATTCTTGGGCAGATCCATGTGTACCACATAGCGGACGTTGGATTTGTCGATGCCCATACCGAATGCAATGGTAGCCACGATGATTTTCGCGTCATCGCGGAGAAATAATTCCTGGTGTTTCGTGCGAAGGTCTTTCTCCAGCCCGGCGTGATACGGCAACGCCTGGTAGCCTTCTTCCATGAGCTGATTCGCCAATGCCTCCGTGGAGGCACGTGAGAGGCAATAGATAATGCCCGATTCGTTTTTTCTTTTTTCAAGAAAGTCAAGCAATTTTTCAAAGCTTCTTTGCTTGGGTTCTACCGTGTAACGGATGTTGGCCCGGTTGAAGCTCGACACAAACGTTTCGGGCGACTGGAGTTCCAATTTCTCAACAATGTCTTTTCGGGTGATACGATCGGCGGTGGCGGTGAGGGCAATCACCGGCACGTGCGGCATGGTGCGCTTCAGTTGTGAGAGCATACGATACTCCGGCCGGAAGTCATGACCCCAGTGCGAGATGCAATG
>JANYKP010000254.1 GCA_025358195.1 Cyclobacteriaceae bacterium | reverse complement strand
AATTGCCATTGTAATTTCCGTTCCACTGGCCTTGTATGCCATGAATAAATGGCTGGAAGGATTTGAGTATAAAATCCAAATTGATGCGCTTGTATTCGTCTATGCCGGAATCGCCGCACTGACCGTTGCGCTTCTGACGGTCAGCTTTGAATCGGTGAAGGCGGCCATGGGCAACCCGGTGGAGTCGTTGAGGAACGAATAGGCTATTCGGATCCGTGTTCGTTAGACAGGAAACTATTTTGGTTTGTGAGAAAAAGTTTTGCCTGGAAATTCTTGCAGACTATGCAACCTCGTTAAAAATCCGGAGTCTAAGAGATAAAGAGTTATTATGCTCAGAAGCTACTTCAAAATCATCCTGAGGAGTTTATCCCGTAACAAAACATTCAGTATCATTAATCTGATGGGGCTTTCGATTGGGTTAACGTGTTCCCTGCTGATAGGACTGTATGTCGTCGATGAGTTTTCATTTGACCGCAACCACGAAAAGGCGGACAGGATTTATCAGTTAACAATTTCTGCGAACTTTCAGGGGCAGGTGCAAAAATGGATCGGCGTGCCGAACAAGGCGGCACCAACTTTTGCGAAAGAAATACCCGAAGTGGAAAAGGCCGTTCGGATTTTGCCGAATAATTTCAGCGGCAAAGCGTTTGTATCCTCAAGTCAAATGAAGTCGCTGGAGAACCGGTTGGTCTGGGCCGACGCAGAGATTTTTGATGTCTTTACCATGCCGTTTATCCAAGGCGATCCGGCGACGGCGCTCACGCGACCCCATACCGTTGTGATCAGTGAGGCGGCTGCTATCAAGTACTTTGGCTCCCCGGATGTGGTGGGGAAGAGTTTGAAAATCGACAAAGACACGCTTGATTTTGAAATCACGGGTGTATTGCAAAATGCAAGGTCCAATTCACGTTTTCAGTCTCCGATCATCGCTGCATTTGCCGGATCCTGGTTTGATCAGCCCAATAATCAATCATGGGGTAATGCCAGCTTTGAAACCTACTTGCTTTTGCATGAAAAGGCAGAGGTTGGTGCGGTGGAGAAAAAAATCGCAGACGTACTCACCCGCAACATTCCAAAGGATAACCTGTGGTTTTCACTTGAAATCCATCCGTTGAAGGATATTCATCTGCAATACGCAGATGTACAGGAAATAAACGGGGCCATAAAAGGTGATCTGGGTCAACTTCAAATTCTAATCGGTCTTGGAATCATCATCCTCATCATCGCGGCTGTCAATTACATGAATCTATCCACAGCCCAATCGCAAAGAAGATTTAAAGAAATCGGGATCAGCAAGACTTTAGGTGCCACCCGGACTCAACTTGCGAGAAAATTTTATTTGGAGACCTCTTTTTTCGTGCTGTTGGCACTACTGATCAGTCTTCAATTTGTTATCGTGTCTTTGCCGCTGTTTGATTCCCTTACCGGAAAACAATTCAACCAATCCTTTTTGACATCGGGTTGGTTTTGGATTTCTTTTTTACTGGTGTGGCTCTTCCTGACGCTTCTGGCAGGCGTATACCCTGCTCAATACCTTTCTTCATTTTCTCCCAGACAGGTATTGAAAGGCTCTTTGTCCGGACTTGGAGGTAATTCCTCTTTGCGCAAGGGATTAGTAGTTGTGCAATTTTCCGTTTCGATTATTCTAATCATCAGCACACTGATTCTTTATCAACAGCTTGGATTCATTCGGGCGAAGAGACTCGGTTACCAACCCGAACAAGTAATTGCCATCGGAACGACTGGAGCAGAAAACCGGGTTCAAATAAATTCTCTGAAATCTGCGTTACAAGGCTTATCATCAGTATCAGGCGTAGCCCGCTCACAAGCCTATCCGGGAGAAGGCGGGAGTGGAAGGACATTGCCTTCGTTGGATGGTCAGGGGGATGGCAAGAGTCTTACAACGGTACGAGCGACCCCCGAAGTTCTGGACGTACTGGGCATAAAACTGCTGGCAGGAAAAACACTGCCGGAGAAATCTGATCAGGATACCACGGTTCAACTTGTCGTAAACAAGACTTCGATTGACTTTCTTGGACTGACTGCTGAAGAGGCCATTGCTAGGAAAATCAAAGTCAATGGTTTTCAATATGGAGCGGAGATCGTGGGCGTGGTCGATGATTTCCATTTCAGTTCGTTGCGACAACCCATTGGGGCATATTGCTTCCACAATGCCAGGACAGAAGGCTACAATGTCCTGCTCGTGAAACTGCAGGCAGGCAACCTGACCGAAACATTAGTTCAGATAGAACAGGAGTTCAAGAAAATAATTCCCAGTGCCTTTGAGTACACATTCCTCGACCAGCACCTGCAAACCCTTTATCATACGGAACAGCAATTGGCACACGTGATTTTCATTTTTGCAGGGCTCGCCATCTTCATTGCTTGCCTGGGATTGTACGCCTTGGCGGCCTACACGACGGAGCAGCGCACCAGGGAGATAGGAATTCGGAAGGTTATGGGCGCTTCGGTGTTGCAATTATCCACCATGTTGTCAAAAGACTTCATGAAACTGGTTGTCATTTCTTTCGTCATTGCCGCTCCTATCGGATATTTCGCTATGGACCAGTGGCTGCGTGGTTTTGCCTACCGGATTGAAATCGATTTACTGATTTTTATGGTTGCCGCTATGATTTCCCTATTTATTGCCTGGTTCACGGTTGGCTTTGAATCATTGAAGGCTGCCCGATCCAACCCCATTCAATCGCTGAGAAGTGAATAGAGGGGAGATGAGGAGTTGAGAAGATAGAAGCTAGTGATCCCTCAAGCCTTAAGGCTTGAGGTTACTTTCGCGATACTGTTAGAGGGCTTTAGCCCAAATGGGTAGTAACCGCAACAAATTGAAAGGCACCCAGTAAATTTTTTTATGAAGAAAAAAACCTGATTATTTACAAAATAGGTAACTCCAGCTTTTTTAATTATGGAGAGGAATTAGGAACAGGTGCATTCTGCCAGGGTCTTGAAATAGAATCTTGATTGTCCGGGTCGGGTGCTCGGAGCTGGGTCCTAGGCGCTGGGTGCTGGTGGCCTCCGTTGTTATACTAAAATTGCCACTCGTTCAGATTCCCGTTCTACTTTTAGCTTTTAATTCGTTAATTCAACATTGAAACTAACATTATCAATTACCATTATGAAACAACGATTACAATCAGCCATCATCGCCGTGGGGTTATTGACAAGCATAATCTCATGGTCGCAAATGACCCTGCCACCCAGTGGTAACAACCAGAAAAGCGAAGTAACCCAGTACATGGGAATCGCAAAAGTTACGATCACCTACAGCAGCCCGGATGTGGCGGGGCGCGAAATCTGGGGCAAGTTGGTGCCGTATGGTTTGACTAACCTGAACTTCGCAAAGAGTACCGAACAAAACCCATCACCCTGGAGAGCCGGTGCCAACGAAAACACAACCGTCATGTTCTCACACGACGTTCAGGTGGAAGGCAAGCCACTGAAGGCTGGCACGTATGGGATACACATGATTCCGGGGCATGAAGAATGGGTCGTCATATTTTCAAACACTTCCACGGCGTGGGGAAGTTTCTTTTATACGCCCAGTGAAGATGCCTTGCGCGTCACAGTAAAGCCCGTAGCCTCAGAGTTCACTGAATTTCTCACCTTCGATTTCACCGACCGTGTTCAAAACAGCTGTACCGCCCGGATGAAGTGGGAAAAGCTGGCGGTGCCGTTTAAGATCAGCGTTCCTAACGGTGATGACCTGTATATCAGCAAACTGCGCGAAGAGTTTTTGGGTTCGAAGGGATTTGCCTGGCAGAATGCGGTAGCTGCTTCTAACTTCTGTGCCACCAAAAAGATCAACCTGGAGGAGGCACTGGGATGGTTGAATGCGTTTACCAATCCACCCCGCAGCGTAAAATATTTTCCGCTTTATAATTCAAAGGGCAATGTATTGACCGCCATGGGCAAGAAAGAAGACGCGGATGCAGTGATGAAAGAGGCGATCAATTTGCCCGATGCCACGGCAGGTCAAATTGTGAACTATGGTCGCAATCTTATAACACAGACCCGGCCAAAGGAGGCGATGGTGGTTTTTGAAGCGGGGTACAAGCGATATCCAACTGCGTCGGTGGCGTTGATGGGTATGGCACGCGGGTATTCCGCAAACGGCGACAACAAGAAGGCGTTGAAGTTTGCCCAAGATGCCTTGAAGCTTGAGACCGATCCAAACGCGAAGACGGCGATTGATGGGATGGTGAAGAAGTTGGAGAAGGGAGAGGCCATCAATTAGGATCAGGATTTAGGGATTTTAAGATTTAAGGATTTGGGGATTTGGAGATTTTTTTAAGAAGCCGTCTTGTACGTTCAAGGCGGCTTTTTTTATTGGGGAATTTGTGAGTATTGAAGACATGCGATTAGGTGTTGGGGATTTTGTAAACCCATTCTTCCGTTTGTCAATGAGGG
>JANYKP010000230.1 GCA_025358195.1 Cyclobacteriaceae bacterium | reverse complement strand
ACACTGGAATCAATTAAGAATTTGCAGGTTCCCTCCGCGACAGGTGCGCTTATCCCGATGAGTGAACTCGCAGAGATTAAATTTATTGAAGGCCAAACAAACATCTACCGGCTCAATGGCAAGAGAATGGCTACGGTGCGGACCAATATCAGAGGTCGGGATCAAGGTGGCTTTGTCTCGGAGGTGAGCAAGAAAATTGACGAGGCGATTCACATACCAAAGGGATATCGTGTGATCTACGGCGGCCAGTACGAAAATCTTGAGCGCGCTGGCAAGCAATTGTCGGTAACAATACCATTAACGGTTGTCATGGTCTTTGTTCTGCTGTTCTCACTCTTCAAGAATTTCCGTCATACGTTCGTTGCGATGTCCTGCATTTTATTTGCTTTGGGGGGAGGAATCGCCGCCTTATTATTGCGTGGTTATCATTTCAATGTCTCGGCGGGCGTTGGATTCGTTTCAATCTTTGGAATTTCGGTCATGGCGGGAGTTCTTTTGGTATCGGCAATTAAACGCCTGGAGGAATCGCATGGTACCGATCTCAAACAGATGGTGGCGTTGGCATCATCTGAACAACTTCGCGCCATACTTTCTATCCTGATAGTGGCCATTGTAGGTTTAATACCAGCAGCCATCTCTTCCGGGATTGGATCGGATGTTCAACGACCACTGGCTACCGTTATTATTGGCGGGTTAACGAGTACTTTGATTTTCGCTCCTATTGTATTGCCTCCACTGTACTACCTTTTGGAGAAATCCAGCAGACCATCCAATAAATAATGATCGATCAGAAATTTTTTCGTGGTCGCGCTGCGCCGGATCCATCTCAGATTTGGCACAAGCACTATTTTGAACTTTTTAGGAATTCAGGAAGCAATAAAATATATGGGTTCCATTAAAATTGTCATTGTCGATGATCACAAAATAATTCGGGTAGGCCTTCGCGGACTGTTGGAACGTGAGCAAGACATCGAAGTAATGGGTGAAGCCGAGAATGCCGATGGCATTATGACGATTCTTGCAACTCAACCCGTCGACGTGGTGCTGATGGATATTGACTTGGGTGATAGCGATGGCATTGCGACCACCCGGAAGATCAAGGAATTGTACCCTGCCATACACGTATTGGGATTGACCATGCACGAAGAGCCCGATTACATCATAAAAATGCTGGAAGCGGGAGCCAGCGGTTACTTGTTAAAAAATGCAGGGCGTGAAGAATTATTAGCCGCGATCCATACGGTGGCCAAAGGCGATAGCTATTTCAGTCAAAAAGTTTCAGCAACGCTGTTGCAGGCAATCACCCATCAAAAAGAAGCCCACGCAGATCCAAAGAAGCCACTCATTCAATCACCCCTTTCCGAACGAGAGATAGAAGTCCTGCGACTTATCGCCCAGGAGTATTCAAACGGGGAGATTGCCGAAAAGCTTTTCATCAGCATACGAACCGTAGACACCCATCGGAGAAATCTTCTTGAAAAATTACAAGTAAAAAACACGGTTGGACTCGTGAAATACGCTATTGAAAAGGGTATTATTTAGAGACCGATAGGCATTTCTCGTAGTGGTTGTGCAATTCACCGGTTTTCTAAAATAGGCTATTTACTCTCGGTTGAACAAGGACGGCGGGTCTACATTTACCCCGTCAACCAACTACCTATGTCAACCCGAATTATCTCCAAGACCACCGATGAGGAATTAGTCATGTTCATTCGCCTTGATGATCGCGAAGCGCTGGGCGAGTTATACAACCGCTATTATAAAAAAGTATTCAACAAGTGTTTCTCTTTCACACGAAAGCAAGAGCAAGCATTTGATCTTGCTCAGGAGGCGTTGATGAAAGCGTTTGAAAATATCCATTCATTCAAAGGCGAGTCGTCATTCTCCACCTGGCTTTACACAATCACACACCGGCATTGCCTGGCGGCCTTAAAGAAGAGCAGCCGTTTCCAATTTCAACCCCTGGAAGAGAACTCTGGAAATGAAGAAGAAAAGAATGACCTTTCCCTCACCGCCGAGGAAAATAATGAACGAGCCGAACAGGAGTCAATCATGTATTCTCTTATCAATGCCCTTCCGGAAAAAGAACGAGACTTGTTGAATTTAAAGTATTTGCAGGGTGAATCGATTGAAGATCTTAAGACGCAATTGAACATATCAGGAAGTGCGGTTAAAATGCGGCTGAAACGCAGCCGGGAAAAACTTAATACCCTATATACATTAGCCCTGACATACGGGCTTGACCAGGTGTTGGAACAAGTTGAATTATTTACTGTGAGCTGAGGTGACTTTGCCCGCCCGTCCACTCAAAAGGTGGCATGAGTAGTGTGAAGAAGGTATTGCTTTATCCATTTTCGATCGATTGTCCTTATTTTGAAGGTTACGCATGGGCCATGGAGCTGGCTTTTCGAATGCGGGCCAGCCTTCAGTTATTTACAACCATTTCCGCTACTCAAAATGTGAAAGGTTCGACGGATTCAATTTACCATTCTCTCCTCGAAGCGCACGGCCATTTTTTACAACATTATCAACATGAGGAAATAAAATCACATGAAGTAAAACGTGAGGCGTGCATCATTCAGGGAGGAGAATTGAAAGAAGAATTAATTTCGCATCTTAAAAAAAACCCCGTTGACATCGTCATCATCGATTCTTCCATTTCCACGGTTCATACCAGTGGCATGAGGGAAATTGTGATGGAGTCGGGAGGGGTAATACTTCTTTCAGAGGATCAGCCATCGGGCGCTGACAAGCCCCATCCAAGCCGTACTGATCATTTTTACGATCGCTTGAGGCGTGCGGATCTTTACAAACTGCCTGAGAATTTCTTTGATACCCTGGGCAACGACCACTCTTTGTTTAACTACCTGAGAAAATTCATCCAACGAAAGCGCATTTGAGTGGGCCATCTCAAAATCTCCTAGCAATAATTTCTTTATACTTCTTTAAAAAGGCTAACTTAAACCCCACTTTTAAACCACAAATGGGATATAATGTCTATCGTAAGGCTTTTACTTTCTCCGGTACTACTGGTGTTAATCTGTTACACAGGCTGGTCGCAAGCAGATACAAAGGCGGATCCGAAACCGGATGTAGGTATCATTCCAGTCGAGCACAAAAAACAAAAACGACTTGTCCTCTTTCCTGTTATTGTAAAATCACCTGAATATTTATGGGGTGCTGGCGTGGCCGGAACTTTTTTCTTCAAACTGTGGCACGATTCCACCACCCGCACTTCGAATTTAAAGAACGTATCATTTTACACCGTGCGCAATCAATTGGTGCTGGCCAGTGATGGTACGATCTATTTCCCGAATGAAAAATTTATTCTGCACTTCATTGCCTCCTTCAGTCATTTTCCTGACCGGTTCTGGGGATTGGGGAATGAAACACCCAGTGAAAACCAGGAAAAATATTCAATCAGCCAATATGATCTCTATCCACAGCTTTTGCGAAAAGTATGGTCTGATTTCTACCTTGGGGTCAGTTATGAATTTCAAAATGTTTACAACTTTGATTACAATAGAGATGGCACCAGTCTTTTCGATCTTCAAAATATTACCGGAAGGAATGGTGGAAAAATTTCCGGCGCGGGACTATTATTTACCTGGGATAGTCGCAACAACGCCTTCAGTCCTTCAAAAGGGTTTTACATGCAGTACTTTACTGGATACTATGGTAACTTTATAGGAAGCGATTTTAATTTCACCATTCGCAACCTGGATGTGCGAAAGTATTTTTCCATGTCAAAAGACCGGGTCCTTGCCTTTCAGCTCAATCTGATCTCAACGATTGGTGATACGCCCGTTCGTGACTTGGCCAGCATCGGATCAAATTCCTACATGCGGGGATACTATGAAGGTCGCTATACCGATCGGACTATGATCGCAGTACAAGCTGAATGGCGCGTACCCGTGACGGAGCGGTGGGGGTTTACTACCTTTGCCGGGGCCGGCCGGGTGGCCGGCTCCCTGAATGATGTCTTTCAGCTTCAAAGTCTTAAACCAAGTTTTGGTATCGGTATTCGTTATGCCCTGCGTCCAAAAGAAAAACTCAACCTCCGACTGGATGTAGGCTTTGGTAAGAAGTCACAGGGGACATATATTAATCTTGGTGAAGCTTTTTGATAACTTTTCATAATGCTATCTTGTTGAAAACGTGAAAGCAATCGGTGTACGGTCCCTGCTCATCTTGTCAATACTCCTCACGGTCGTGAGCGCGGTGATCACATACCTGAATGTTCAGCAAAAAAAAGAGTCGATTGCGTTGGTCATCCACACCTACAAGGTAATACAGGCTTCTACCCGACTCATTTCCCTGCTCAAAGACATGGAAATTGGTCACCGCGGATACCTGATCACCGCCGACACTACTTTTCTTCAGCCTTATCGTGAGGCCTTGATGGACATCGATCATGATATTGATACCCTTACGTCCCTGGTAAAAGGAAACCAACAACAGCTACAGATATTACAAGAGAGAATTACGCCGCTGGTCGACCGGAAAAAATCTCACCTTGAAGAGAGTTTATTGATTCTAAAAAGCGTTGGACGCGATAGTGCTTCGCACTTTGCAGGGATGAAAATCGCGAAAGCGCGCATGGACAGCATTCTCTTTTGGACAACAAATTTTACTCAAAATGAACAAGCCTTACTCAAAGAACGCAGCGAAAACCTGGAACAACGCTATTTTATAAACGACGTGATACGATTCTCAAGTTTCGCTTTGATTGGCATTACATCACTGGCAGCCTTGATTACAATTGCCGCCAAAGAAAAAGACAATAAGCGATTGCTGGTTGAGCTTCAACAACTTAATCAACAACTGGAGCAAAAGGTAAAAGAACGCACCCGTGAATTGGAGGACGCCAACAAGAACCTCGTGCGCTTAAACGAAGAGAAAAATCATTTCCTGGCCATTACGACGCATGATCTGAAAGCCCCCCTCGCCGGAATATCTGGGTTGCTGGAAGTAATAAAACTGGAACCAGGGACATTGTCCACACGACACCTCGACTATATCCAATTAATGGAAGAAACATGTGAAAACATGCAACGACTTATATCCGAGCTTCTGGATCTGAGTCGGATTGAACAGGGTACTACCCACCTGGATATCAAAGACTTGTCGGTCACAAAAGTATTGAGCGAATTGGAAGATCACTTTCGCTCATGGGCATCCAAAAAAAATATCGAATTGATTTTTTCGAACCAGGTTGATTCAACAACCATCACCACCGACCATGATTTGTTGATAAGAATTCTTGACAATGTTATTTCCAATGCCATCAAATTTTCGCCACCCAACAAAACCGTTACGATCATGGTTACGAATGAGGATCGGCATGTACGCTTCGACATCATTGATCAGGGGCCAGGGATTACCGCAGAGGACCAACGTAAATTATTTCAGAAATTTCAAAAGCTGTCAGCACGTCCAACCAACGGTGAAAGCTCATCAGGACTTGGGCTCTCCATTGTTAAGGATCTTGTCAGCCTGCTCAAAGGAACCATTCAGGTTGAAAGTGAAAACGGTCACGGAAGTTGCTTTATCATTCGCTTTCCCAACGGCCAGGATCATATACTCGGCTGAGGTCAACGAGTATTACCAGATCCTAAAATCCCCCCTGATATTTTCACTTCTGAAAGTAGGTTGCTGCATCCCTTTGGTGAGTGCTGGCACTGCTTTATACATATAATTTTTAAGCTCCGACAGCATAATTTTTCCATCTTTATCAAGATCGGCCTTCGTGTTTTTCAAGCCCTCCAGCAAACACAAGGTGAAGAGGCCGTTTTTCAATTCTTTGCTTTCCGATGCAACCTCAAAACCTCCTGCCGCAGAGATAATGGTAGCGCCGGAGTTTTTTCTCAAATCCGTAAACAAATACTTCATCAGCTCAAATGAATTTTCCAATCCGGTTTTTCCATGAATGGTTTTGTCACCTACGGCACGAAAAACCAGGTCACCCTTCTCCGCTTCTGTTTTAGTCCATTCCGTTGCACTTTCCTTATCTACTTCTCCCGAGTGACACGCATCTATGAAGACCACCTTTTTCCGTGCCGCAATATTATCAAGGAGGCTGGAAAGCGCATCATAGGGCAAACCATTTTCGGGCGGGTTTTTGAAATTGATATCATAGGTGGCAAGGTAGTAATTCAGGTCCTCGTCCAGAAGTCCGTGACCCGCATAAAATAATACAACTACATCGTTAGGTTTTGTTTTCTTCAGTTCAGCACGCAGGCTGTTGATCTTTTGAACCGTCACATGTTGATTGGATAGAGAGAAATCATAAATGTTGGTAAACAAGTCATTTTTTGTTTTTAATACCGTCCTGACGTCATCGGCATCCTTCGATGCATACGTCAGGTTCCACTTTGCTTCCTTGTATTCAGATGCCCCGATTGTAATTAAATACAGGTCCGGTTTCACCGACTCGTTTTCAAGAAATACTTCAAACGATTGGCGTTCGCTCTCTATTCCTTTGTCATTAACTATATACGTGGTTATTAAATTCTGTCCGCTGGTAAGTTCTACGTCAATGTCCTTTTGAATGGAGCTTTGATTGAGGTCTTTTACAGATATGCCTTCTGTGCCAAGGACCGGCACATCGTTAATCAAAACGTGAATAGCCGACAGCTTATTCTGCGGATCGGTGGCGGAAAGAGAATAGGAAATTTTAGAATTTTGTGTCGATACTTCCTCCGGTAATTTGCTCAGCGTGAGGTCTGGGTTTGCCTGAATTATCTTGTTGTCTTCTTCGGTCAACCCCATTTTAGCAATTCTTTTCTTATATGCATTGTAGTAGGCTTCAATCAACTCTGGCGAACCGTTCAATTTTGCCAGGACCAGGTCGGGGCGGTTGAAAATAACATCATACTGCTCGAACAGGAAAACTTTGTCACCGCTCACAAAGTGTATTTTTTGCATGGCATCCTTTGAGCAGTAATAATTATTCTCTTTGGTAACAACAGCGAAATTGGTGGAGTCGGTCGTGATGTAGCTCACAATTTCTTCACCTGTTTTTGAATTCCACAAGCGGACAGTCCCATCAAAACTGCCACTGGCCAGAAGGGTCCCTTGTTTGTTAAAAGCAATGGACCGTATATACGAACGATGTCCTTTGTACTCTTTCACCAGGGTCCCTCCCGGCAAGTCATACTCGGCAAGTCCGCCATTAAAATCTGCGGTCACCAATCGCGTTGAGCCGGGTTTGAATTTCATCGTTTGTAATAAGGTTGCATTCGTGTTCACTGTCTTTAATTCTTTACCGTTACCTACGTCGTATACCGTAATAGCCTGGTACATGCCCAATGATTTGCCCCTTATGGTTCCTATCTTCTGTCCCTTTACATTGCCGCGGCTCATATCTGTTTTTGTGTGTGCGACAGCCAGGTATTGGTTATTGTCGCTGATGGCCAACAGACTTGCACCGACGTCTTTCAGGTCGATTTGGTTGACCAACTTTCCGGAAGCTACTTCATACGTTTGCAATGGCCCTTGACTTCCTATCGCGTACAACAGGGAGTTATCCGGCGAGACGAGGAGTTTTGCCAGGCCAGAAGAATACGTCACTGGCAGACCCTCTATCTTCAGCCGTTCCTTAAAATCTGCTGCATTCCATATCCTAATGGTGTTGTCAGTACTTGTAGTAGCCATCCAGGAGTTATCAGAACTGAAAACAACAGAAGTCACTCCATTAGTGTGTCCTCTTACTTCCGTGATTTTCATCCCGGTCAATCCGTCGTACACCTGAACTTTCGTGTTTTTGGCCGACACCAGGTCACCCTTACCTCCCGCTGCGCTCGCAATGGATGCAACGGCGATAAATTTTACGCCAGGGCTAAAATATATTTTTTCGCCCGCGTTCACCGGTATCTTTTTGGTGCTGATCTTATTGATATTCCAATATCGTATCAATCCATAATCCTTCGCCAGTTTGGCCTCTACCGGATAGATTCCTTTGTCATCGAAACCCAACTCTTCGTTGTACACCTCGAGTCCTTTGAAGTCCCTGATTTTTGTCCCCTTCAGATTATAGGTGCCGATTAACGGAAGATTGGTATAAAAATATTTTGAATCATTTGAAAACATCGCGACGTTCTGCTGGCCAAATCCAGGAAACTCCTTCATCAAAGTAGAAATAGAATGCTGCAGTTTGCCACTTGAAATATCCCACAGGTGATAATTGGTATCATCACAGGAAATAAGAAATTTTCCATCGGGACTAATTTGCGCGTGATTGGCCGACAAACTTTTGTCCGGGCCCTTAAATGATCTTTTCTCCAAGCCGGAAACACCATCCCAAAGGGTGATGTTATTGTACATGGAACTGGTCGCGATTAAATCATTATTTCCATAGTCAACAGAAAACACAGGATCCATGTGCTTATTGAGCTTATGAAGCTCTTTTCCTTTTTCAACATCCCAGACCCGTACGATTTTATCCAAACCACCACTCACGATCTTCTTGCCATCCGGGCTAAAATCAAGGCTAAGTAAATAATCGATATGGCCTTTCAGTTTTTTAATCAGCTTACCGGAAGGTACTTCCAGCAATCCGATCGTCCCAGTTTCTTCATAATTGCCGACAGCCAACACATTGACAGTGGGACTCAGCGCAACTGCTTTATAGCTAAAAGAGGCGGTTGACTGATTTATGACGAGGGGGCATGAAAAATTATCCAGTTCTATATTTTTTTCTAAATCCCATAGTTTCACTTCGTATAATGATGCTGATACCATGTATTTTCTTTCTGCACCAATAGAAACTACAGTGGGGTGAAGCAGTGTTTCATGAAAAAATGATCGCAACTCCCTTCCCGTGGCCACGTCCCATAGTTTAATCAGTTTATCCGAGCCTGCCGAAGCCATCCACTTACCATCTTGCGAGAGGGTCATGCTTTTTGGAAAGCCTGTGTGACCGGTCTGTACCCTCAATTCAACCGGCTGAGCACCGAGGATCAAGGGTAAAAACAAAAGAACGATCCAACTGATCTTCATAAGGATTGGGTCTAAAAAATATACCCGACTACTCCATGAAACAGCAGTCGGGTATTGGAGTTCATTTCAAAATTTACTCAATTGGCATTTTCGCCAACCAGATATTTTTCTGGTCTTCATCTGTACCGATAAAGATGACATTGTTGTCCGCTGTAAGAATGTAGGGAAATGTGTTGTTCAGAAAGTATTGTGGAGATTTCTTGTCGAAATCAACCGCAAACGTGTTCTTTTTATTAGGCATGAGGGTAACACCCAGTGCTTTTACCGGGGTGGCTTTTTGGCTCTTGGTAACATCGATTTTCATCACCATGGGATACTCCATAATCTGCCACTCACTTCCAACCTTCTCTACTCCCAACATATTGATTCCAATCCAGTACGCACTTGTCCTGTCCTTATTGAGGATTATTTTATTTACACCGCTTACTTCCGGCTTATCCTTATAAGGATTGTTCATTATGTATGAGTTCCCCATACCATAAAAGCCCTTCATTGTGCCGCCTTTCAGATCGATGAGCATAGCCAAACGGGAGGATCCATAGTCGGTATCTCGTCGATAACTCTCACTGGGTTTGAAATCCTTACCAGGGGGAACCGCAAATGTTTCCCGTATGGAAGAACTTTCCTGGACATAAAGAATATCTTCATTAATTCGCTCTTCAACACGGGTATCCATTCCGCTATAATTCGATCCACAGTATTTGGTCAGCTTCATGTCGGTGATGTCCAGCGAACAATAATCAGAAGGAATGCCAGCGATTTCCCATTCCTTTGCATTATTCACATACTTCATCAGTTTACCCGTCGGTGCTTTGGTGGTTCCCGTGGACGGCCATCCTGCTTCCGGAATGACTCCTCTGAAATACAACGCGCCATCATACATGCTTACGGAAGTTCCATCCTCAAAAGCAATATCTGACTCCACCTCCGTTTTATTTGCAATGCTTCCATCATTTTTCACGCGGATAAACTGAAACTTGGACGTTACCCCTTTTGCACTCTCCGGTTTGAAAACCATCAGTACATCACTGTTTTCAGTAGTGTATTCTTTTTCACCGTTGCTCAAGGTCTGGTCGGCATTCGATATATTTTTAGATGGGTATGACTCAGAATCCGCTGAACCCCAGTCTGCCTGAGAGAAATCAATCTTGAATGGATTGGTTTTGGGACCGTTCATACTGAAGTACATTTCCGTTGTAAGGGTCCTCGAAAGGGGCCATTTGGCAGTGCCTGTCTCGTCTTCTTTCGGAACTATAAATTGAACTTTTGCAATGTGGGGTTCGGTAAAAGAAATTTTTTCTTCTTTTACTTTTTTTAAGTTGCTGTCGAAGGTCAATAAATAAAATTCGTTATGGGCAGAGGGTGCCAGGCCAGTAGGCTGGTCTTCCGCAAACAGGGAACCACCCCCGGTTATTCTATACCTGAATTGCATCTTTACTTTGTCCTTGATGAATGGCTTGGCGAGACAAATGATCTGTTTAGTAGCCGGGTTGTAGGCAAAACTGATCGGTGTCACCGGTTTACCTGACGCGTCCTCATATTTTAATTTATCAATTACTTTTCTGTTTGTCTTGTAAGCCAATTTCCACCAGCTGTATTTATAAGTGTACCGAACTTTCAGCACCTCCATTTTATTATTCTTTGCTTCTTGTAATTCCATCCCTTCCCACTCATACTCATCTCCTTTATAGTTTTTCAGTTTTTTAAGTTTTTCCAATGGGATTTCCTTGGGGGTCTGTGACACGAATTTTAAATCCTTGTCAAATTTATATTCAATCGCATTACAAACTTTGCTGGTAATCTTGTTGGAGTACACCAGCGTTACGCTTTGATCATCGCCATAGACTACATCTACAATAAAACCTTTTGGCTTTAAGGGTGAGGTAGACTGTGCGGTTATCTCTTGTGCAGTTGCAATGGCGCCGCACATCAAAATAAACAAGAAAGGCATAACCATTACTTTTTGTAATAATTTCATAAATAATTTGTTTAGTAATTAGTCCTTTGGGTAATCAAATGTATCGAATAGACATGATCTGTCAACATACCCTCCTAATGGTATTTTATATCCGTACTACTACGGATGTCCTGAATAATTAAGATCGTCCGGACAAAACGCGGCAGAATCAATAACACACTTATTCCAAAGAAATAGGTGGTAGGCCGTATTGCAATCTACGGGGAATGGGCATCCACCATTGCCCAGATTTTTGTTCTTAAAAAGAACACTCCACAAGAGGCAGGACTAATTCAAGGTAGATATCGCCTTTACGCGTAGAACGAAACAAAACAATTACCAGGACTTGATTATCAATGCAGGGTCACGTTT
>JANYKP010000178.1 GCA_025358195.1 Cyclobacteriaceae bacterium | reverse complement strand
CGTTCCCCAATACGATCATCAATATCCATCCGGCCCTGTTGCCGAAGTTTGGAGGGAAAGGTATGTACGGGAACAAAGTGCATGAGTCGGTTATATCATCCGGAGAAAAAGAAACGGGCATCACGATACATGTGGTGAATGAACACTTCGATGAAGGAAAAATTTTATTTCAGGCTGCGTGTCCAATCGAACCCGATGATGATATTGACAGGATCGTACAGAAAGTACACGCGCTGGAGCACGCCCATTTTCCGAAAGTGATTGAACAGTGGATTCCTGGCACCATCTGAAAGAAACTGCACCATTGCTTAAACGATTTAATTTTTGCGACAATAATTTGTAAAAATGGTAATCGGTAATCTGTGTTACCAACCGATTACTAAATGCAGATTACCAAAATTGATTATAGCGGTTAATCGTTAATCGTAAGAAAATGTGATAGCATTTTACTTAGTTTTCCGCCTTTCCTTATCGCCCAAACTCATTGGTTTGGTAATCGGGTTAACTCGCCTTGGATTAAATTGTAGTTCTCCTCATCAAAGCATACAAAAATTACTTTATCCAGTTTGTCGGTGGTTGCTAAGAATTTTGCAACGGTGTCAACGGCAATTTCAGCGGCCTCCTTCTTTGGAAATCCATAGATACCGGTGCTAATGCTGGGGAAGGCGACGGTATTACAGCTGTTGTCAACCGCAAGGTGGAGTGAGTTTTTATAACAGTTGGCGAGTTTCTGAGGTTCGCCACTGCGACCGTCCTTCCAAACAGGTCCGACAGTATGAATAACAAACGAAGCCGGTAAATTTCCTGCGGTGGTGATCACAGCTTCTCCTGTTTTGCAGCCGCCTTGACGTGCTGCTATTTTTTGGCAAGCCTCTAAAATCTCAGGACCGCCGGAGCGATGAATAGCACCATCAACGCCTCCGCCTCCTAAAAGAGTTGAGTTAGCAGCATTGACGATCGCATCAACGGCCATCGTGGTGATATCACCTTTTACGACCTCCATTTGGTGTTTTGCGGCGCTCATTGAGCGAAGTTAAAAAACTTATGGAATGGCTATTTTGCTACCTTTTCAGACTGAAAAAATTGTAGACCATGGAACAATCCGCCCTGACAACCATTTTCATGCCCGTGGCCCTGGGCACCATCATGTTGGGACTGGGTCTGTCGCTCACGACCGATGATTTTAAAAGAGTATTGAAGTATCCCAAAGCCATGAGCATCGCGCTGACGTGCCAGATGGTGTTGTTGCCGGCCTTGTGTCTGTTGCTGGTGGTTTTGTTTGATCTCCCCCCGGTATTGGGTGTGGGACTTATGTTGCTTTCGGCTTCTCCCGGCGGTGCCACTGCCAATCTTTACTCGCATCTCTCCAATGGTGACGTGGCGCTGAACATCAGTCTCACCGCCATCAACAGTGTGCTTACTTTGTTCACCTTACCATTGATCGTAAATTTTTCACTGGGATTTCTGATGGATTCCGATCAGTACGTGCCCATGCAGTTTGCCAAAATAATCGAAGTCTTTGCAATCGTGTTGACGCCGGTGCTGATCGGCATGACGGTGCGGAACAAAGCACCCGCGTTTGCTGCTAAAATGGACAAGCCGGTAAAAATCACCTCGGCCTTGTTTCTGTTGTTGATTATTGTCAGTGTCACCATTCGGGAACGCGGCATGTTGGTGAGTTCGTTTAACCAGATTGGCTTACCCGTGTTAACTTTCAATGTTTTGAGCATGACAATAGGGTATTATGTGCCGTTGCTCTTCAAAGTAGGAAAAAGGCAGGCGATTGCCATCGGACTGGAGATCGGCCTTCACAATGGTACCCTGGCGATCTACATTGCTTTAAACGTCCTGCAAAACTCCACCATGTCGGTGCCTCCGGCCATTTACAGTTTGCTGATGTTTTTCACGGCGGCGGCGTTTGGGTTTTTGGTGAACGTGGGGAGGAGGAAGGGTTAAAATTTTCTAAGTTGGAGTGGAGGCCGTTCGCTTCCGCCTTACCACAAAGGATATCGAAAGCTTAAAATCTCTTTGTCCACCAGATTAATTTTTATTCGACTATTGCCGCCAACATCAGAATGTAATCCCCTCACGGAGTATTCACTTCATTAAACCCCTCCGCATGATCCGTCCAACTCATGGGATAATTCTTATCCACAAATTCCGCCGCATCCGTAGTTAAAAACAGCGGGTGAAAAGTATCCAGCATCACCGCCAGCTCTTTTGTTTCTTTAGCGCCAAGACTTTTCTCCACGGTGCCCGGATGTGGCCCGTGCGGAAGTCCTCCGGGGTGTAGCGTAAACGATCCGCGCTCAATGCCTCTCCGACTCATAAAATTTCCTTCCGCATAGTACAGCACCTCATCGCTGTCGATGTTGCTGTGGTTGTAGGGAGCAGGAATCGAAAGGGGATGATAATCAAACATGCGCGGTACAAAAGAGCAGATCACGAAGTTGCGGCCCTGAAAAGTCTGATGTACGGGCGGCGGCTGATGAATTCGGCCGGTGATCGGCTCAAACTCATGGACTGAAAAAGCATAGGGCCAAAGAAAGCCATCCCATCCCACCACATCCAGCGGACTATGATCATATACGTATTGATGCAAGTGGCCAAGTTTTTTAATCTTGATAAGGGACTCACCTTTTCCCGACTCCGTAACTAGTTCTTGGGGAGCCCGGATATCGCGTTCACAGTAGGGTGAATGTTCCAGTAGCTGACCCAGTTGGTTGCGGTAGCGCTTTACGGTTTCAACCGGTGAGGCCGATTCGATGATCAACAGCCGCAACGGACCCTCATTAAATTCCAATTTGTAAATAACGGTGCGCGGAATCACCACATAATCACCCTGCCGGAAATCAAGTTTACCGAATTGCGTGATGAGCTGGCCGCTGCCATCGTGAACGAATAGCACTTCATCGCCCTCGGCATTTTTATAGAAATAATCCATCGATCGTTTTTTAGGCGAACAGATCGATAGCGAGCAATCACTATTCATCAATAAAACCTTGCGCGCATCCAGGTAGTCGTCCCCGGTGGTGCCTACCTTGGATGTATTCAGATGTGTTTGGCGCAGGCCATACTCTTCCAACTTTTTCGGACCATACTTTACCGGCTCTTTCAGGGTTTTGATTCGCGTAGGCGGATTGATATGATACAGGATGGAATAAATTCCAGAGAAGCCTTCCGAGCTGACGACTTCTTCCTTGTACAAACTTCCATCCGGTTGACGGAACTGGGTGTGACGCTTGGGGGGAATCTGGCCGAGGTGGTGGTAGTACATTGGGTGTCCGATTTAACACCTAATTTATAGAAAGATGCGGATTCTCGAATTCTTGGGTTCTGGGTCCTTGGTTTTGGGTCCTGGGGCCCAGGTCCTTGTTACGGGGTTCTTGCGTGGAGCAACCAACCCAGAACCTTGAACCTTTAACCTTGAACATTGAACCCTGAACCTTGAACAGTATCATTCCTACATCTTCCCCCTATTCAAATCCGGGATCCTGTCAAACAACTTAATCGCCTGTTGCAGCACCTCGTTTGTTTCGTTATAGATCGGGTAGAAGCCTTCGTTGTTCCATATTTTGCGGGCGATTTGGGCTTTGACATTGACCTTGAAACTTCTTTTGTGCCGTTCAAGGTCTTTGTAGTCTGCCGGCACCTTGTTTCCTTCGCCCACTTTGACTAGTTGGTTCAGGATATCATCGGTGATCGCAAAATTGCGGAAGTACTTTTCATATCCCATTTTAATAAACTCATCCTTGTGTTTGCCGGCATAATTGAATGTAAATTCCTGCATGGAGTTGGAAAGATAAAGTTCATTGAGGTAATGACTGTTTTCGGAAGTATCCAGGGGAACAAAGTAATCGGGCATGATGCCTCCGCCTCCATAGACGGTGCGTCCATTGAGCGTGAGGTATTTCAGAGAATCGTTGAACTTAATGCTATCCGCGTTAAAGAACTCACCGTGTTTGTAACGCTTCAGCATGTCTTTGGAGTACTCTTCCATGTCGCCGTAAGGCTTTTGTATGGAACGTCCGCTGGGGGTGTAGTAGCGGGAGATCGTGAGGCGCAATTCCGAACCATCCGTTAAATCAAAAGGATATTGCACCAAGCCTTTTCCAAATGACCTTCTTCCCACTACCAGAGCCCGGTCATTGTCTTGTAATGCCCCTGCTAATATTTCAGACGCGGAGGCACTTCCTTCGTTCACGAGCACAATAAGGTCACCTTTTTCAAAGTCTCCTTTGCTGGTAGAGATTGCATCCGAATTATACTTTTTGTCTTTGCCTTTCGTGAATACAATTTTCTTACCCGCTGTCAAAAACTCATCGGCGAGATCGATGGCTTGATTCATATAGCCGCCAGGGTTGCCTTGCAGATCGAGCACGAGCTTTTTCATTCCCTTCTTGAGGAGGTCATCAAAGGACTTATGAAATTCATCGTAGGTGGTTTGGGAAAAACGATTGACTTTGATATAACCGATCTCCGGATCGATCATGTAGGAAACATCCACCGAGTGTTGGGGAATTTTATCGCGGACGATGGTGAACTTAAGAGGTTCCTTTGAATTTTTTCTGACGACTTCAAGTTTTGCCTCCGTGCCTTTAGGGCCTTTGAGGAGCTTCATCACTTGAGGGTTGGTCAGGCCAACGTTGGCTATAATTTTGTCTCCTACTTTAATGATCTTATCCCCGGATTGCAGTCCTACCGCTTCCGAGGGTCCGCCACTGAGTGCGGCCACTACGACGAGGGTGTCGTGAAAAATGCTGAATTCAATACCAATTCCTTCAAAATTGCCCTGAAGATCTTCCTTGGATTCTACCCGTTTACTAGCTGGAATATAGGCCGAATGCGGGTCTAATTTGTCCAGCATGTGCTCTATCGCATCGTCTACCAGCGCATCGGTTTTGGTGGTATCCACGTATTCGTCTTTTATCAGGCCCAATACTTCGCGAAATTTTTGAAGATCCCCACCCGATTTTCCCGGAACAGAAGTAGAATTGAGGCTGGTACCAATTAAAACCCCTGCGGCTAAGCCAATACATAAGATAAGCGGAAGGCCAATTTGACGGGGACTGTTGTTGATTTCACTCATAAAAATAATGTTCCCAGTTAGAACGTTAAAGATGGGGCAAAGTTCACAATCAGAAAACCCCTCGCCAAAGGTTTATTGGGGAAAGCGGGGCCTATCTTTATATTTACCTATTCATGGAAAAGACAGGGCTTCAAAACAGCAGAATCGAAGATTTGGTTGAACAGGACAATGTCAGGGCCTATGTTCTCTTTTATTTTGGCATTCGTTTTTATGAATACACAGAAAAGACGCTGGAGGAGGTTTGCAACGACCGGGGCCTGAAACTTGAACAAGTGATTCAGGAATTGGAGTCACCCTCTCGTCATTTGGTAGAGGAAAGTCCTCCACTGATTTCATATCCGATTGAACTCATCCTGGAATACCTGAGACACGCTCATTTTCTTTTTGTAAAACATAAGCTGCCGTACATTTCAAAACTGGTGGAAAGTTTCAATGCGGATCATTCGTCCTACGTGTCCATTGCAAAAGATCTGAAAACCCTTTTCCCGCTTTTTGTCGATGATTTCATGAAGCACATATACGAGGAGGAGAACACACTCTTCCGCTATATCGCGTTGCTGGATAAGTCGGATCGGGGAGACTATCATCCGGGAAAGTTATTTTACATGATGGAACGTTGTTCCGTCCAACGGTTTGCGGTAGAACATGAAGTGCACGATGATGAGATGGAGGGCATTCGCAAGATTACCCAGGGCTATCGGGTGGACGCAGCTACCCCGTTGCATGTGAAGGTAATTTATTCGGAACTCACCAGCCTGGAGAAGAGTCTGAAAATCCATGCCCGCATTGAGAATGAAATTCTCTTTCCGAAGGCTATGGTCCTCGAGAATAAAGTCAAGCGATTGTTTCTCGAAAGGGTGAAATACAATTAATAGCCTTCACGACGCTCAACCCTTTGTTTATATTAATGGGAAGAATTCTGGCCATCGATTATGGATTAAAGAGGACTGGCATTGCCGTTACCGACCCCTTGCGCATTATTGCCACTTCACTGGAAACGGTAGAGACTGGAAAACTTATCAATTATTTGATTTCCTACTTTCAAAAAGAACCGGTAGATCAGTTGGTGGTGGGCATGCCAAAACGTCTTAACAACGAAGATACCGATATGACACCCCATGTCAGACAATTGGTGGTGCAACTCAACGAGAAATTTCCTGAAAAACCCGTGGCGCTTATTGATGAGCGATTCACCAGCTCCATTGCGCGGCAGACCATGATCTCGGGAGGAATGAAAAAAAAGGAACGTCGGGTGAAGGGGAATGTGGACAAGATCAGCGCAACCCTTATTCTGCAATCATTTCTTGAATCGAGGAAATAAAGTCTGATTTAGGACCTGGTGCATTTCAGGACTAAAGTCCACGTGGTGTGGACCTGAATTGCCACGGCCTTAAGGCCGTGGCAATTAGGACTCCTACAAAATCCATCAGCATTTTTTACCTTTGACGAAATTCTGAATTGGCAAATGGTTTATCCTATCATTATGTACGGCGATCCGGTTTTGCGCAAGCGCGCGAAGGAAATTGAAGAGGGCTCCCTTGACATCAAAGCGCTTATACAAGATATGTTTGATACCATGTATGCAGCTCATGGCATTGGTTTGGCGGCCCCTCAAATCGGAAAGAGCATACGCTTATTTGTTGTCGATGGCACCACCTTGAAAGATGAAGATGACGTGGAAGACATGACGGGATTTAGAAAAACATTCATTAACCCTGTGCTTATCGAGGAGAAGGGAGAGACGTGGGAGTTTGAAGAAGGCTGCCTGAGTATCCCCAACATCCGCGAAAATGTAACACGTCCTGAGAAAGTGAAAATCCGCTACCGGGATGAAGGGTGGAACCAGAGAGAAGAAGAATACGATGGTATGAAGGCGCGAATCATCCAGCATGAATACGACCATCTTGATGGGAAAATGTTTGTCGACTATCTTACGCCGTTGAAGAAACGCATGCTCAAGGGCAAGCTGACCGACATTAGCAAAGGAGAAGTAGATACAGAATACAGAATATCCGCGCCGTTAAAGAAGTAATTTTTTATTCCCTTTTCATTTTTACGTTCGATTTTACGAACTGTATTTCAAATGCGGCAACTTTGTTTCCTCTGGCACCCGTACGGTTATGTTTCCGGCCACGTTGACCTGGCATGCTAAGCGCTCGTTGTCTTTCAGCAAACCCTGGCTCGTGTAGTTTTTTTCAGCAATGGTTAGTTCGCTCAGGTTCTCCATCCCGTCTATAATCAACATCTTACAGGAGGTGCAACGACCCTTGCCGCCGCAGGCCTGAAGCCAGTCTATAAACTGGGTTTGAAATTGCTGCAGGGCCGTCTTATTCAGGTCTGTCAGCACCAGCTCTTTTTGTCCGAGATTTTCTATGATTATCTTTACCATGGATCCAAAAATCTTCTCACCTGTTTCGCGGCTACCATGGATGAAAAAATCAATTTAAAGGCTCTGGAGGACTACAGTGATGTCTATGCCTCTAAGGTAACAGCTTCTTTTTTCTCCTCGAAGGAAAAAATTACCGGCCCCGAAATCCTGAAAGTGTGCGATATTCAGCAGATCAACCTGTTTATCATCCAGGAATTGCTCCATGCATGGAAACATGAAAGTCAAAAGCTAAGAAGCCCTTTTTTTGATTATTCTACCCCAGCCGTGGCGGATGCACTCACAAAGTTCCAGAACCTGCTATCCCAGCACATTTCAATCTCGCGGGAGAACTTTCAACCGCTGTTGAAAAAGGCTGTTGGCCAGACATTGTTTCTGATCCTGGACCCGTATGACTTTTATTCCGACACGCTTGATAATGGGTCTGGCGGCATGATCAAGCCGGAAGACCTTAAGAATGAAATCAAGTATGTCAAGATCAACTGTATGCCGTTGGAAAAGCTACTACAGACACTGGAAGAAAAGAAGCTCAGCTCGATTTCCGGCAATGAGGCCTTTGCTTTGCTGGACAGCATTCTTGAAAAAGTAAATTTTACCCCCGAAGACATTGAGGGTTACATTGGTCAGTTTTCAAAAGTTGTTCCACTGAGCCTCGAAAATCTTTATGATAAGAAAATCATGGCTGACACTAGACCTGATCCAATCCAGGCCGAACGAATAAGTGTAACGCCAACCAGAACCCCTGAAAAAACCGTGGAAGTAAAGAGACCAGCTGTTGTCCAGACTACAATCCATGATCAATTGACAAAAGGAGCGCCCAGTACAGTGGCAGAGGATTTTCAGAAGCGAAAGAAAATCAAGGATACGCTTACAATCAATCAGAAGTTCATGTTTACCAAAATACTTTTCAACGGTGACTTTGAATTGTTTTCCAGCGCCATTGACCGGCTGGATGAATTGGAAAATCTGACACAAGCAAATTCTTTCCTGGTCAATAATTATGGTGAATGGAATAAAGAGAGCGAGGAATTCCAGGAGTTTATGGACATGGTGCAGAAGAGGTTTGCTTAGGGGTGGTGCCAGGTTCTGGGTTCCCCAAGAACTACTCGCTGAATCTTTAATGTGAATACCCAAGCACCGAGTGCCCAGCACCAGTACCCAGAACCTAGCACCCAGTATCAAATTCTCTGTAACACCTGCCCCCGGTGCGCATCCAGTTTCAAGAGGATAAACAACAGAATCGTAAATCCCCAGAGGGAGGAACCGCCGTAACTAAAAAACGGCAACGGTATTCCGATCACGGGAAATAAGCCCACCGTCATGCCGATATTGACAGCGAAGTGAAAGAAGAATATGCTTGCAATGCTATAGGCATAGACCCTGGTAAATCGGTTTTTCTGTCGCTCGGCTATAAAGATAATTCTCAGCAGCAGTGCCACAAATAAAACGACCACCACCAGGCTCCCTACCCAACCATGTTCCTCCCCGATCGTGCAGAAAATGAAATCGGTACTTTGCTCAGGCACGAAGTCGAATTTGGTTTGAGTGCCCTTCAAAAAACCCTTTCCAAAAAATCCACCGCTACCGATGGCAATTTTTGATTGTGTCACATTCCACCCAAATCCCAGGGGGTCTGCATCGGGATTGATCAACGCCTTTACCCTGTTTTGCTGGTGAGGTTTGAGGACATCGGTTACAACATAATCCACACTTTCTATCACGCCCATAATTATAATAGCCCCAACAGTGAGAATGGCAATTCGCTTGAACTTCTTTTTTCCAAAACCAATTAGCAATACCAGCAATATGATAATCCCTCCATGCAGGTAAAGTTGGTTAGGAATTAGAAGGGTTAGAATAAAAATAGCGGCTGCACAAATGCCAACAATCATTAAAAAGGGCGACATCCCTTCACGAAAAAAGACGAAAATAAATGATGTAAAAACCAATGCCGTTCCTGTATCCTTTTGTAGCAGGATCAGCGCCATAGGAAGCCCAATGATTCCAAAAAGGATGGCCTGGTTGCGCAAATTATCCATTCGGAAGCCAACGGAGCTTATATATTTGGCCACGGCCAGCGCCACCACAAACTTGGCAAACTCAGAGGGTTGTACTCCAAAAGACCCGATTCCGATCCAGGCTTTATTTCCGCCTACTTCCTTACCGATGATCGGCACCAGGAAAAGAAGCACGAGAATTAACCCATATAACACGTAAGCAAAGGTTTCGTAAAAGCGCAGATCAAGGATCACAATACCCATGATGATGAAAAAGGATGCAACGATGAAGACTAATTGCCTCCCGGAATTCAGGGTAAAGCTGAAGATGGGCTGATGAACGCCTTCATCATAGACCACCGCATAAATATTAATCCAACCCAGCAAAACCAATGCGAGATAAAGCCCGATGGTGGGCCAATCGAGGCTGCCGGATATGTTATCTTCTCTTTTCAAGATTACTTTGGATCCAAAAATTTTCCTGCCATTACATACTGTTCGATATAGGGCCGCTTGGTATGGCCCAGTAAATATTTTTCAATCATGAGTGACGCGATGGAGGCCGCCGAACGTCCTCCCTGGCCGGAATCTTCGACATACACCGAGATTGCTATTTTGGGATTCTCTCTGGGGGCGAAGGCAATAAAAACAGCGTGAGCAGGCAACGGATCATTTTGTACCGTGCCGGTCTTCCCGCATACAATTATATCCTGAAGTTTAGCTCGCATTCCCGTTCCAGCGTCTACCACTCGTTGCATGGCATCAATGGCCACGCGGAAATTGGCTGAATCGATTGTGGTATAATGTCTGATTAGATATTGTGGGAGAGGCTTTTGATCTTTTCCTATTGCTTTAACGATGTGAGGCGCATAATAATAACCGCGGTTAGCTATCGTCGCTACAAAATTGGCCATCTGCAATGGCACCACAAGATTTTCACCTTCTCCAATGGCAATGGAATAGATATTGGAAAATTTCCAAGGGCGATTGTGGTAGGCCTGGTCGTACATTTCAGGAGTGGGCACCAATCCATTCTTTTCATTTGGAAGATCAATACCGAGCGGTTTGCCAAAGCCAAAGCTCATGATATGCTTATCCCACTCGGCCAAGCCAATGCGCGTATCTTTAAAAGGGTCGTTGATAACGCCCTTGTTTAGCATCTTCCTGAGTACCCCAAGAAAATAAGGATTGCATGAATTGGTGATCGCGCCACGTAGATCTTCGTTCGTGTGATCCCCGTGACAGTCAATGAGCGACCGGTCACATCGAATACGGGTTTCTGGGGTGATGACGCCTTCTTGCAGGGCCGTCATGGCTTGCGCGATTTTGAAAATAGACCCCGGCCGATACTGCGCCATCAGGGGCCGGTTGAACAAGGGTTTGTTTGTATCGCTGCTGATAAGACGGAAGTTCGAACTGTATCGGCGACCGGTTAATAAATTTGGATCGTAGGAAGGCCCGGAGACTAGCGCAAGAATTTCTCCGGAGGAGGGTTCAATCGCTGCGATACTACCCGATTTTCCTCCCATTAGATACTCCCCATACTTCTGCAGTTCGAGGTCAATGCCGGTAATCAAATCCTGGCCAGGAATTGACAGTGTGTCGTAGGCACCGTATTTGAAAGAACCTTTAATGATCCCTTTTACATTGCGAAGTTTTATCCGCACACCGCGTGTGCCCCGCAATTGTTCTTCATAAAAAGCTTCGATACCGCTTTGTCCGATATAATCTCCCTGCTTGTAGATTTTGGAGGCGTCATTTTCCAATTTGGTTTTGCTGATCTCGCTCACATATCCGAGGGCGTTCGCCAGGGCAGCGGAAGAGTACGCGCGGGTAGTACGGGGTTGCACGTAGAAGCCCGGAAATTCATCGAGATAGTCCTGAATCTTGGCAAAATCCGTCGTAGACAGTTGGCTTAGGAAGAGTGTAGGCTTAAAGCGGGAATACTCTTTCCGTGCTTTCATCTCCTTAAATTTCTTTCTCAACTCTTCGCGCGAAATTTCGAATACTGCACAAAACTTGGCAGAATCAAACCGCTTAACGTCTTTCAGAAGCACTTCGAGGTTGAATTCGGGTATGTTGTAGACAATAAGTTTGCCGTGGCGGTCTTTGATAAGACCACGGACGGGGTACTCCGTTTGTCTCAAAATGGCGTTGCTGTCGGATAATTCAGCATAGCGCTCATCCACCACCTGAATAAAAAAAAGTTTTACCAGGAACACGAGGGCTACCAGTACTATCACTATTTGTAATATTTCTTTTCTGCCTTCGTTCATCGGCTTCGATCAAAGGAAAAGTATTGTAAAAATAAGATCACGAACATGGTAAAGATCAGGCTCGTCATTACTTTTTGCATCGTGAACCAAAAAATTCCAAACCCACCCGCCTCAGCAAAGAACAGCGTAAAATGATGCGCAAATACCAGGGGAACAGAATAGACCATAAACCACTGAAGGCCGTTCGCAGCCAGGGTTGGACCTTCCCCGGTATCGTAGCCTCCCTGGGGGGTGATGGTACCAAGCCAATAATTTCGAAAATAGGCTACCAGTACGAGACTCGAAGCGTGAAGACCCAGGCTATCATAAAAGACGTCGACTGAAATCCCGAGAAGAAATGCTACTAGCATCAGGATAAGCGGATTGGTCTCCAACGGAAGCAACAGGATAAAGGCCACATAAAGAAAGCAGAAGGCCATGTTGAATAATACCAATTGCTTGAAAAGCATCACTTGAACGAGCACATACAGCACGAAATAGATTCCCACAAAAATTCCGGAGCGGTTCATGGTCGTATTCCAATGGTCGTTTTCTCAAGGGAGTCAAGTTCTGATTTCAATTCACTCTTCACTATTTTAACAAACGTCAATCTTCTGAAATCCTGTGCCAATTCAACACGGATTTCATAAAAAAGCGCCTCCTCTTTTAATTTCACCTCTTTCACAATACCCACCATGATCCCTGCGGGGAACACGGCATTGTAACCAGACGTAACAACCGTATCACCTTCCAACGGTTGTACATGTCGGGGTATGTATAGAAGATTGACAAAGCGGGGATCAACGCCATCCCATTGAGCGGTTCCAAAATTGCTCGTCCGGGTTAGAACGCAGGAAACCTGCTCGTCAATATTCAAAAGGGAAATGAGTACGGAAAAATGCTCGGAGACTGACTTCACTTTGCCAACCGCGCCTGCAATGCTGATGGCTGCCATGCCTGGCTTGATACCGGCATCCTCACCCTGGTTGATGGTAATATAGTTTTTGAATTGGGCCACGGAATTATTGATCACCTTGGCGCTGACAAAATCATAGCGTACCAAGGTGTCACTTTTTGCGAACGGAATTCCGGAATTTTGAGTTCGTCGCTCCAACAAAGTTTTATATTGAGCATTTTCCCGGGATAATTCCTCGTTGATCTGTCGCAGTGAAAAATATTCACGCGAGCTTTGGGAAAACCCCAGGATATTGGCCGCCAGTCGATTGGAAGAATTGAAAAATTTTGTGTTCTGGAATTTATTGTTCTCTATTAACAACCAGGCACAAAACGCTTCTAGTAACAGGAATGCAAAGAAAGTCCGGTATTCATAGAAAAAATTAAAAAGACGCTGCATTGCATCAAGTCATCAATACCTTTCTAAAGTGGTTCAGGTTCTTCAATGCCGCTCCTGTGCCGCGCACCACCGCACGCAAAGGATCATCGGCCACGTGTATGGGTAGTTTCGTTTTTAGTGAGAGGCGTTTATCGAGACCGCGTAACATGGCCCCACCACCGGTGAGATAAATTCCGCGCTCATAAATATCCGCTGAAAGTTCTGGTGGAGAAAGTTCCAGGGCTTTAAGTACGGCCTCTTCCAGTTTTGAAATGGATTTGTCAAGTGCAAACGCCACTTCGCTATAGGAGATCTTGATCGTTTTTGGAATACCTGTCATCAGGTCACGGCCGCGGATTTCGTAATCGTCCGGACCTTCATCCAGTTCGGTCAGTGCCGATCCCACTTCGATTTTCACCCGTTCGGCTGTTCGTTCGCCAATCAGCAGATTGTGCTGCCGCCGCATGTAGTCCAGGATATCGCGGTTAAATGTATCTCCCGCAATACGGATCGACTGATCGCAGACAATGCCGGAAAGAGCAATTACTGCGATGTCGGTTGTGCCACCACCAATATCTACTATCATGTTCCCGATAGGTTGCTCAATGTCGATACCAATACCGATGGCTGCCGCAATGGGCTCATGTATCATGTACACTTCTTTTGCGTTGGCGTGTTCAGCAGAGTCACGCACGGCCCTTTTTTCTACTTCCGTGATAGCAGAGGGTATGCAAATGACCATTCGAAGGGAAGGTGGAAACAATCGACGACCCGTGTCGATCATCTTGATCATTCCACGGATCATCATCTCGGCCGCGTGAAAGTCCGCAATTACGCCCTCCTTGAGGGGACGTATGGTCTTTATATTATCATGGGTCTTTTCATGCATTTGCATTGCCTCCCGCCCGATGGCGAGGACTTTGCCAGTAAGTTTGTCCAATGCAATGATGGATGGTTCATCCACCACTACCTTGTCTTTATGTATGATTAATGTGTTTGCAGTACCCAGGTCGATTGCGATGTCCTGCGTGAAGAAATCAAAAAGTCCCATTCGTTATAAGGTCCTCCTAGGAATAAGTTAAATGTTGAAAATCACGACAAAATTACAGAAATAATCAGGTGATTTAATGGAGGTTAAGTCCTTTTAGTTATAACTTTTTTTTCGCGAACCATCGCAAAATTTTTTGTGTTGGGGCAGCGCCTCTTACAAAAGGATTTTCGTCCCCACTGTTTAGTGTTTAAAATGTCGAAAGCCGGTGAAGACCATGGTCATTTCATGTCGATCGCAAAAGTCAATTGAATCCTGGTCCTTGATAGAGCCGCCCGGCTGAATAACAGCCCGTATGCCCTGCTGAGCAGCTATTTCAACACAATCCGGGAAGGGAAAAAATGCGTCCGACGCCATCGCCGCCCCAGCAAGGGAGAACCCAAATGTTTTTGCTTTTTCAATGGCTTGCTTTAAAGAATCTACCCGGCTGGTTTGACCGACCCCACTGGCCAGCAGTTGACCTTCTACCGCCAGTACGATCGTGTTAGACTTGGTATGCTTGCACACTTTACTGGCGAACAAAAGCGCTTTGACTTCGGATTCCGAAGGCACTCGTTTCGTTACCGTTTTCAAATCCTGCTCTCCATCAGTTTTCCAATCGCTGTCTTGTTCCAGGATGCCGTTCAGCAGGCTCTTAACCTGTTTCCTGGCGACCAACGCCTGCTTCTGGGTCAGGATAATCCTGTTCTTTTTTGATTTTAACAACGTCAATGCATCTTCTGCATAACCGGGAGCAATAAGGATTTCAAAAAACAGCGAATTGATTATTTCGGCAGCAGATACATCAATTGGTTGATTGGTGGCTAGCACACCCCCAAACGCAGAAACCGTGTCTGCCTGGAAGGCTTTGAGATACGCCTCTTTCACCGTAGCAGCTGTAGCGACTCCGCAGGCGTTTGTATGCTTGATTATGGCGAAAACGGTCTCCCTTTCAAATTCATGGATCAAATGAATGGCAGCATCCATGTCGACCAGGTTGTTATAGGAAAGTTCTTTGCCGTTGAGCTGATCGAACATTCCTGCCAGGTCGCCATAGAAAATACCTTTTTGATGAGGATTCTCTCCATAGCGTAACGCCTTCCCGGTTTGTACGCTAGCCTTGTAACTTGGAAGGCTTTGCTCTTTATTGAAATATTGAAAGATCGCCGAATCATAATGAGAGGTCACATCAAATGCCATGGTGGCAAAACGCTTGCGGTCGGCCAGTTCGGAACTGCATTTTTTAGATTTCAAAAGTTCGAGAACGACTTCGTATTGACTCCGCGAAGACACAATCAGTACATCGTTGAAATTCTTGGCGGCCCCGCGAATAAGGGAAATTCCTCCAATGTCAATCTTCTCAACGATTTCGTCTTCGCTGCCGCCCTTTGATACCGTTTCCTCGAAAGGATACAAATCAACAATGACCAGGTCAATGGGCGCGATGTTATATTCAGTCGCCTGCTTGATGTCTGTAGAATCATCCCTTCGATACAGGATGCCACCAAACACTGCCGGGTGTAGTGTCTTTACCCGACCCCCAAAAATAGATGGATAGCCGGTCAATTTTTCAACGGGCGTAACAGTGTACCCCAGCTTTTCGATGAACTCCTGCGTACCACCGGTAGAGACAAATTCGACACCGTGACTGGCCAGCAAGTGGATTATGGGCTCTAATTTGTCTTTATAAAAAACAGAGATTAAGGCCCTGGTAATCGCACGACTTGACATAATAGAAATTTAAGCTGCTAAAGTTAGCCAGGATTTTTAGGATTTGAGGATTCCAGGATTTGGGATTATGGGTTAAAATCCTATTCAATCCTGAAATTATCTGAATCCAGATAAGCCGGGAACTTCGTGCGGTGTGCTTGCAGGAGTTGGGCCTCCAGTGTGACAGTCTTGAGACCTTCTGTTTCGTCAGCGGAATAAATCGTTTCTCCTTTTGGACCGATGACTGCGGAATGGCCGTTATGTGCAATAACATTTCCATCGTTGCCCACCCTGTTTACCCCCACAACATAGGACAGGTTTTCAATGGCGCGAGCACGCAACAGGGTATCCCATACGGTGACACGAGACGCTGGCCAATTGGCAACATATATCAGTACATCGTACGCACCTTGACGGTTGGCATCCCACGTGTTACGACTCCACACCGGAAACCTCAGATCATAACAAACCAGCGGGCAAATATTCCACCCCTTCCAGTTCGCGATGAGCTTTGTTGTTCCCGATGAATATACGGCGTGCTCTTCAGCCATGCGAAACAAGTGCCGTTTATCATAGGTTTTGAAACTCCCGCCTGGCTCCATCCAGAGGAGGCGGTTGAAATACGCATTATTTTCCTTTGCGATGAAACTTCCGAGCAACAAAGCTTTTGTCTGGTTGGCCATTTGCTCCATCCACTTAAACGTGCGAAGATTCATCATCTCGGCTAAGGCCGGGGCATTCATTGAAAAACCGGTGGTGAACATTTCCGGAAGGACAATTACATCGGTTGGTTGGCTGATCTTCCAGATCTTCTCTTCAAACATTGCCAGATTGGCAACGGAATTCTCCCAGTGAAGGTTGGATTGAATCAGTGTGATAACAAGATCTTGCATAGTCTCCGGATGGTTGCTTTAAAATTTTCTTAAAATCGCGGCGGCCTTTTGCAGGGTGTCTTCATTTTTCGCAAAACAGAATCGCAGCAGCCGGTTATCACTTTTGTCTTTATAAAAAGCCGACACCGGTATCGATGCAAGCTTGTGCTCCCTTGTCATCCACTCCGCCATGTCCGCCTCGGACTTGTCAGTAATATGCCTGTAGGATAACAACTGAAAATAACTCCCGTGACACGGAAGCGGTTCAAAGGATGATCCCCTGATTTGTTGAAGGAAGTAATCTCGCTTTTGCTGATAGAATTCCCCCAGGTGAAGAAAGTTTTCAGAATTTCTCATGTAGGTGGCCAGCGCCATCTGTACCGGAGTATTGACACTGAACGTAATAAACTGATGGGCTTTCCGGATCTCTCGGGTCAGGTATTCAGGGGCCACCGTGTAGCCGGTTTTCCAGCCGGTAGCATGAAATGTTTTTCCAAACGAAAATACCGCCACACTTTGGGAGGCAAGCGCGGCATACTTCAGAATACTTTCGTGCGTGAGGTTGTCAAAGATGATGCGTTCATAAACTTCATCACTTAATACAAGGAGCCCATGTTTTAACGCAATCCCTTCCAACGTTTTCAAATCATTTTCCGTCAGCACGGCCCCGCTGGGATTGTGCGGCGTGTTGATCATGATCATCTTCGTTTTCGAAGTAATTTTTGAGTTCACCTGATCCCAATCGATGGAAAAATCGGGGGGATTAAGATTTATCTGAA
>JANYKP010000177.1 GCA_025358195.1 Cyclobacteriaceae bacterium | reverse complement strand
AATCAGGAATTCCATCCATGAATCGCCTCTTCATTAAGTCTGAGTTCACGCTGTGTGTGAGAATGGTGCTGGTTTTATTTCTGGGCAACATTTCCATGACCTCCTTTTCGCAGTCCAGACAGCCTTCTTTGACCGAGATTGATCAGAATTACCAGTTGCAACAGAAACAAGCCGATACCCGCATTCTGAATTATCTTAAGAAAAATCCGCTGGCTCGTTTAATGTCTAACCAAAACGGAGGGGTTCACCTTCTTGTAGATGTTAGTGAATACGGGACGCCAATCTATGTTAAGACATTTAATGACCAGGTGGCGACTTCCCTCAATGTAAAACAATTGCGGACGGGTGGGAGTCTTGGAATTAATATCCTTGGAACTGGGATTAGGATTGCAACCTGGGACGGTGGTAAAGTACGCAACGACCATGTGGAATTAGTTGGACGTGTAACTCAAATGGACGGCGCCATTGCCTTCGATGATCACGCAACGCATACTTCAGGTACGATGATCGCATCTGGCATTAATTCGTTAGCCAAAGGAATGGCCCCCGATGCTACCTTATTAGCTTTTGATTTCAATAACGACGTAAGTGAAATGACAACACAGGCCAAGCCTGATCAGTCGTCCTTGCTGCTGTCCAATCACTCGTACGGCACGGAATCTGGATGGGACTGTTCGAGTTCGCCCTGTGTGTGGAGAGGCGAAGCGAGTATTGATGCCAGCAAAGATTATAAATTTGGCTTTTATGACACCCAGGCAAGCCAGTGGGATGGCATTGCATTCAATGCTCCCTATTATTTGATCGTAAAGGCTGCCGGCAACGACAGAAATGAATATAACGGCAGCGGTCCACAACCTCCTGATGGACCGTACGATTGTATTCCAACGTATGGTGTTGCAAAAAATATTCTTACCGTGGGCGCCGTAAATAAATTGTTCAGCCCTTACACGGGACCATCGGATGTTTTGATGACACAATTTAGTAGTTGGGGACCTACAGATGATGGCCGCATCAAGCCGGATATTGTGGCTCCCGGATTAAATGTTTTATCCTCCGTTGCAACTTCCACGACTGACTACAAAACTGAAAGCGGAACTTCCATGTCCACACCGGCGGTGACGGGCACGCTGGCTTTACTCCAGCAGCTTTATAAAAGTCTGAATTCGGGAAGGTACATGCGAAGTGCCACCTTAAAAGCTTTGGTGTTGCATACAGCACGGGAAGCCGGGGCTAATCGGGGTCCTGATTATTCCTTTGGTTGGGGCTTGCTGGATGCGGAAGCCGCCGCCAAGGTTATTATCAACAAAGACAACCAGAATATTTTTATTCAAGAGGCAGTACTCACCAGTGGGCAGGCCTTTGAGTTGAGCCTTACACCCAAGGCTGGATTTAAAATCACCACCACGCTTGTATGGACAGATCCGGCTGCCACTCCGCCAACTCCATCGCTTAATCCTACTACAAAAATGCTGATCAACGATCTTGACTTGCGCATCGTTGATAATGGCGGGAACCAACGATTTCCATGGACGCTAAATCCGGCAAACCCCGCCGGTCGCGCGGACAGCCTTTCTGATAACCTCCGTGATAACGTAGAAAAAATCGAGTTTGCAAATCCCGATCCTCGCAACTATAAAATACGGGTTACGAACAAGGGGACCTTAGTTGGTGGAACACAGGCATTTTCTTTGATTGTAACTTATTCATCAGTGGTTGATCCGAAGGTGTCGTATTATTGGATTGGGAACGGTGGTTCTTGGAATGATGGAACCCATTGGTCATTAACGAGCGGAGGCCCCTCCGTCAACGTAATTCCAGGTGCCGGCGACCGCGTAGTCTTTGATGAAAAATCATTTACAGCAGCCTCGACAATCAGCCTTAACACCGATCAAAGTTGTTATTCGGTTCGCTGGTTTGGAAATCAGTATGCTGTTAATTTTTCATTAAATGGAAATTCCTTGTCGATTGGGGAAAGCATGACGCTCTTGACAAATAAAATCACCACCTCAACCATTGGTACAATCAATTTTAATAGCACGACTCCGACCACAAACGCGGTCGATCTGAATGCAAATGTGTTGGACAAGTGGTCCCTGGTTTTCAATGGAAACTCATCCTGGGCAGTCACCGGCACTGCCTCCGTCGATAAGATAACGATCACACAGGGTACCATAGCATTTAACGGCACGGCCCTCCATCTCAACCAATTGCTCTCCTCGGGCGCGAGTGCGAAAACAGTTTCATTCACCACGGCTTCCCTTCAGGCATTACAAAGCCTGTCGATCGACTTTACAGGAATCATCGTACAATCTGATAATAGTTCTTCCCTCATCATGATGCCATCAGTAACCAATACGATTAACTTGTCTTCTGCAAACTTTCAAGGAATTGTAAATGTACAGAGTGGTGATGTTTCGATCACGGGCACAGGCCAGGCCCGTAGCATCCAGGGAAATGGTATCGTGAGATTGAATGGGAGCTTACTGGTTTCCAACCTGAACCTTTCGGGCGGTTCGCAACTTATTTTACAGCAAGGCGCTACGCAGACTTTTACCGACAAAATTGTATTCTCCACTTCTCCCACCATTCGCGTCGCTGTAAAGTCCTCGGGTAGCAGCAAAGCAACATTCGCTTTTAATGACTATTATAAAGTATGCCTGGACAATATTGATGTAACAAATGTGGATGTCATGGGCCCTTCCATTGTAAATGCCGGCACAGGTAGTAGTGTAACGAACTCACTAAACTGGTTACAGGCCAGTTGCTCCAGTATTCTCTTTCCGGATTTCTCGATCAGCAATACGTGTATAAAATCCTCTACTTATTTTACAGACAAGAGCTCAGGCACAATCACGACACGTTTATGGACGTTCGGTGATCCAACCTCCGTGCAGAATACATCGACACTCGCAAGTCCGTTGCATTACTATTCCACGGCTGGGCCATTCGTTGTAACGTTGACCTTAAATGGAACCGGCGGCTCCCGCTCCACTTCCAAAACGATAACTCTTCAACCCAACGACTTGGCCGACAATACAATTCAACTGAACAACGGAAATTTGATCAGTACGGTTGTGGCCCAAGGGTATCAATGGTTAAAAGACGGTCAGATTGTGAGCGAAGCGACATCACGCTCCTTTAATTTTGCCGGCGTACCCGGTGAATACACGGTGTTGATTTTCAATAGTAATTGTAATAAACGGTCGGATCCCTTCCTCGTCACGGCCATTGAGGATAACCAGATAAGTATAAGAACACAAGTGAAAATCTATCCCAATCCTACGTCTGACTTTCTCCAAATTGAAAGCGGGAAT
>JANYKP010000169.1 GCA_025358195.1 Cyclobacteriaceae bacterium | reverse complement strand
AACAGTATTCTGATAAGCGCCTTTTGCCGCTGCCTCATCAAAAGCCCCCATCGGGTTGCTGGGGTTTGCAAAGCCATGGTCCGCCTCGTACTTTTTAACAGAAAGATTCTTTCCCGCCGTCTTCATGTTGGCTTCGAACTTGGTCACCACGTCCTGGTTGATCCATTTATCTTTCGCTGCGAAGATGTTGAGTACATCACAATTCAGCGCTTTTAATTTTTCTACATTTTCTTCCGGCATGCCATAGTACATCACACAGGCAGTGGCTTGTTTGCCTGCAGCCAACGCAGCTTGCAGCGACCATCCTCCGCCAAAACACCAGCCAACAGTTCCAATTTTTGCATTGGTTCCGGTATAGGCTATGGCGCCCTTCACAATTGAAAGGCCGCGGTCGGCTTTGAATTCGCTCATATATTTCTGTGCGGCCTCGCGGTCGGTTGCCATTTTTCCGTCGTACATGTCCAACGCCAGCACGTTTACATTTCCAATATCTTTATAAAGATTTTCCGACTCACGCTTGATGTTGTCGTTGAGACCCCACCATTCCTGAAATACAAGAATCCAATTGTTGGTTTTCTTTTTGGCTTCGATCACGTAGCCGTTTGCTTCCTGTCCATCCGGTGTTTTGAATTTGACCATTTTTCCCCCTTCCTCACTTTCGTGGATATAGACCCGCGGATTGAAGTGGGCCTTGTTGAAACTTTTGTTGGAGGCATACATGGCAAACTTGTCGATGGCGGGGGTGTGACAGGTGGTCACATCATTCTGAGCAAAGCCTGTAAGGGCCAGCAGTATTGCGGCAATGGATGCTAGAAATTTTTTCATTTGATTCATGGTTAGATGTTTATTCAAACAAGAGTTCGACTACAATGTTTTAGAGAAGTTCAATCTTTCCATTGACCCCGGATAACTCTGTCATACGTGATCAGGTCTGTGTTAACCGGCTCAAATCCCTTTTGACGCAGCAACAGGGCAATCTGTGCGCGGTGATACGTCGAGTGATTGACCAGATGAATCATGATCGTTTCCACATTATTCACATAGGAATCTCCCACATAATTCGTGTACGACAATTCGCGGTTGAACGTATCCGTCTTTTCAACAAACTGAATCCACTGTTTTCCGGCGTCTTCCGCCAGTTTGTTTAATTGTGGCAGCGTGTAGGATCCCCACAATTTCAGATCCGGTGGAGATAACGCCTTAATGCGGTGTAACCATAGGAACTGGGCCGCCACAATATGTCCCATCAGCGAGAGGGTTTTTTCATCATTCACTTTTTGTTGATCAAGGCAAGACAACACCCTTCGGCTAGCCCACTCATTATATTGATAAAGCTTTAAAAAGTACTCCTTCATTTCTATTTTTATCCTAAATTGAGAAGCCGATTTTTGAAATATTTCGAAAAGTCGCTGATCAAAACAATAGTCCTATGAGAATCAATTTCGTGATCCGGTCTGCAAGTTATAAGGTTTATGGTATTGTTGCCATCATTTTGTGTCTTACCACTACGCTCTTCGCTCAACAAAATAAATACCCGACAGCTGAAATTGAGTCTTTTTACGACTTGAATTTTACAAAGGCGGAGCGTGATTCATTTTTGACGAATCTGCAAGACTTTCAAAAATCTCTTCAGGCCATTCATCAATACAAATTGGACAACGCCGTTCCAATGTCGCTGATCTTTGATCCTGTGCCATCCGGGTTTTCCATTGAAACTTTACAACGACCGATCGATTGGGGTCTACCAAAAGACATCCAACTTCCTGAAAATAAAAATGAGTTAGCGTTTTACCCGGTGTATAAACTTGCTGCGCTGATCAAATCAAAAAAAATAACATCGACAGCACTCACACGCATGTACCTGGATCGATTGAAAAAATTTGCCGATACCTTGCAGTGCGCTACGGTTGTACTTGAAGAGACTGCACTAAAACAAGCCAAAAAAGCAGACGAGGAAATAGCTCGTGGAAAGTACCGTGGACCGTTGCATGGAATACCGTATGGAATAAAAGATTTGCTCTCGGTGGAAGGGACCGAAACCGCATGGGGTGCTGCACCATACAAAGGCCAGGTAATAAACGAGACAGCGACGGTTGTAAAAAAACTGGAAGAAGCGGGAGCCGTGCTGATGGTAAAACTTACGTTGGGCGCTCTGGCCATGGGGGATATTTGGTACGGTGGTGTAACTAAAAATCCGTGGGACCTTAAGCAAGGTTCAAGCGGCTCCTCTGCCGGCCCTGCAGCTGCAACAGTGGCAGGGTTAGTTGCCTTCTCTATTGGAACAGAAACGCTTGGATCGATTGTTTCACCTTCCACACGTTGTGGCGCAAGTGGTTTGCGTCCTTCTTTTGGTCGGGTAAGCCGGCAGGGGGCGATGGCCTTGAGCTGGAGCATGGACAAGATCGGTCCGATTTGTCGTTCTGCACTGGATTGTGCGTTGGTCTTTGAAGCAATTCGGGGACAAGACGGGATGGATCATCACGTGCGGAATGCCGCCTTTAACTACAGCGCAAAAACGGATATCAAGAAATTAAAAGTTGGCTATCTCAAGAATTGGTTTGAGGGAAACTATCCCACCAAAGAAAATGATCAGAAGGCATTGGAGGTTTTGAAAACGTTGGGCGTTGACTTGCAACCGGTGGACATCACCACAAAAATTCCTGTCAACGCTATTCGGTTAATGCTGACTGTAGAGGCCGCCGCGTCCTTCGACGAACTCACCCGCTCCAATCGGGATAGCCTTTTGACCGATCAACGAAAAAACGCGTGGCCCAACACGTTTCGTGCCGCCCGGTTTATCCCGGCTGTTGATTATATCAATGCTTCACGGATCCGCACAGAGCTCATCAAAGAGTATTATGAAAAGACAAAAGACTTTGATGTGATCGTTGCACCTACGTTTGGCGGCACACAATTGCTGACCACCAATCTCACGGGCAACCCTTGTATTGTGGTGCCCAACGGAACAAATGCCCGGCAAACCCCCACCAGTATTTCGTTTTTAGGAAAATTGTATGGCGAAGCCGCCGTTGTTTCTTTGGTGAGGGCCTTTCAAGAGGCTACCGATTGGGAAGACAAGGTGCCGCCGTTTTTTAAATAGGAAATATTATTTGGGTTGGGATTTGCGTTGACGAATTATGTGTCTCCAAATTTCAAATCTTAAACGAAAATTCCACTCAAGACCGCTCAAACGTACCGAGGGTGAATCCGAATAACTTTGATACGCCTCCCGGAACTTTGCGTTGGTAGACAGGCGATAACCCCCTCCTAACCCTGCATAAAAATCATATACGCAAATACGAAATTTTCGCTCAAAACCAACTCCTGCATTTAGGTAGATATAAGAGGCCGTCCAAAACTTGCTATTGGGAAGGTTGAGATTTGCAATACTGGCAGCAAATGATGTCTGAGTATTGATATTGTCATACAGCGTAAGGGTCGCCACACCAAAGCCAAATCCAACATAAGGGTATACCAACCATTTTGGATGGGGCGACACATTAAAATAATTCCCGATGTGATAATCCAACAGCCTGACGCGTGTATCCTTTATCCTGCTGTTGTCATAAAGTGGAGAAGGATTAGCGTATAAAAAAGAAAAAGAAAATGAGCTATAGGAACTTCTCTTTGGATTTCTGAATGTGAATCCGAAAGAAATTCCTGAATAAACATCATGAACAGGTGGATAGCCCTGTGGCGCGATCCCATTGTTAAGATTCGAAAAATCTCCGTACATAGAGGAAACATTTTCGTAAAATCCCAATTTCAAACGCGGGGTGCGGACCTTGGTGGAATCAGTTTGTGCCGACGATGGAAAGCAAGTCTGAAAGAGTACAATAAGAGTAACAAGCCTTATCATAATCTAAAGATATGGCTTTTGAAATAATCAGGATTCGCCCCGATTCTTGAGCGGTTGAATTTTCAGATAGGTCAGACTCCTCCACACCCACTCCACCGGTCCGTACTGAAAACGCTTAAGCCAATAGTTGCTGAATAAAATCTGGAAGACGAAGACCAGGATCCCAATGATCAAACTTACTGCCGCCCCGATTTCTCCCAAAAGACCGAATCCAACAGAAAAGAAGATGAATATTCCAATAAGGGTTTGCATCAGGTACGTTGTCAATCCCATTCTGCCCACAGCATAGAAGGTCATCAATCGTTTCCTCCAGCGATCTTTTTGGAAAAGAGAAACCAGGAGGCCCACATAAATCGAGGCTAGTGCCGCGTTAAAAATATCGAATACGGAAGCACTCACCAGAAACTGTACCGGCTGTGTTAATTCAACCCCCGCTAACTTGGTCCCTCCAAAAAGAGTGGCCGTGAAAAGTACGCAGCCCAGCAATGTCCAGAGTGCGTACCGTATCAGTCTTTTGAAGAATGCAACGTCTTCAAAAACATTCTTTCGTCCGGCATACAGGCCCAATAAAAATAATCCCAACGTGATATACAGCCGACCTGATTCAACCTGAAATACAAACTTTCCTTTGAATTCGTAAAAATTGGCCTTGAGAATAGCGAGATAGGAACCTGACTTGACCGTGTCATAGTAGAGCTCAAGTTGTTTTTGGTCCGGATTAAAAAAGGAAGGGCCGGTGGAGGATGGATCCAGGGCACTAATTGTGCGCGTTACAATCGAAGGAAGATTGAAAACAAGTAAGAGCGCCAGCACCAGTAAGATTTTATCGGGCAATTTATGGCAGATCAACAAGCCAAGACCCAACACGGCATAGATGGTAAGGATGTCTCCTCGATAGTGAAGGTGATGGACAAAGCCTATTAAAAATAATATCAACAGCCGCCATGAGAACCGAAGAATGAAAATACCTGAACCATCGCTTTTGTTGAGCTGTAGAAAAAAACTTAATCCAAACAGAAAAGAAAATATCATGAAAAACTTTCCCGAAATAAGAACTCCGATGAAGACGGCTACGATCTGGTCCGCCAGACCATGGCTGGTAAAGTCGGGGTGCGTTGCTGGTGGCATCCCGGCATAATACTGCTCGGTAAAATGTACGAAGGCTATCCCAAGCAGGGTAAACCCCCGGAGCACATCAATAACTTCGATACGCGATGTCTTTTTTTCTAAAATTTCCTGCATGGAGGGTGTAACGGACTATGTTGGAAGTTCGTTGCAAGCCTTCCCTGGTCTCCTTGAAACGATCGTCTAGTTTCCAAATTCTGCATTTAGCATTAGCTTTCTGAATAAATGATTTGATTATGATTAAGCTCTCCACAGTATTCCTGGCGGCCTTCTTGCTGATTCACCTTACATCCTGTCAAAAGACTAAAGAGATCACTCAGAAGAAGTGGACCGAGGCGGTAGCCGCGCATTTCGACTCAGGTATGGCACCCTTTTATCATGGTGTGGCCTCTGGCGACCCACTTCCCGACCGCGTCATTCTCTGGACGCGTGTTACTCCGGAAGATTCAGTCGCTTCGATTTCTGTGAAATGGGAGGTTGCCGAAGACTCAAATTTTTCATCCATTTATACGTCCGATTCACTGTCCACTACACCTGCTCGTGACTATACGGTAAAAGTAGACGTGGATGCATTGAAACCCGACCAGGTTTATTATTACCGTTTTATCGCTCTTGGAAAAACGTCGATTACCGGCCGAACCAAAACGGCTCCGGTGGCCGCAAAAGATAGTTTGAAATTTGCCATCGTCAGTTGCTCGAATTGGGAGTGGGGATATTTCAATGCGTACGATAAGATTGCTGACCGCGCCGTGCTGGACGGTGTGGTTCACCTTGGAGATTACATTTATGAATACGGTATCGGAAAATATGGTGACACCACCATCGGCCGCATCAACATTCCTCCGCATGAAGTGGTCTCACTGAAAGACTATCGCACGCGCTATTCACTCTATCGACTTGACAAGGGGCTGAGAAGAATACATCAGCAACATCCTTTCATTGCCATCTGGGATGATCATGAGATCGCCAACAATTCATATGTAAGCGGCGCTCAAAATCACCAGCCGGAAGAAGGTGACTACGCTGCACGTAAGGCCGCGGCCAAACAAGCGTATTACGAATGGATCCCCATCCGCGAAAGCGGCCAACTCTACCGTTCATATTCTTTCGGCCCCCTGGCAGATGTAATCATGCTTGATGAGCGACTCGCAGGGCGAAGCGCGCAACTGGATAGTCTCACCGATCCGACCTTCAACAATCCTGACCGCTCCATGTTGGGAAAAGAACAATTGATCTGGTTTGAAAATGGTTTGAAAAATTCCACGGCAACCTGGAAAGTTATCGGCAATCAGGTGATTTTCTCGGACGTGTACTTAAGCGCAGTTTATCCAAAGATGCCGCGCAATCTTGATTCGTGGGATGGTTATCCTGCAGAGAAGAAATCGATCAAAGACTTTATTGTACAAAACAGAATTCAGAACATACTTTTCACAACGGGTGACACGCACGCTTCCTGGGCCATTGAAGCTGCTACGGATGTCAAAAAGACGTATTCACCTTTTGCAATCGAATTTGGAGTTACCAGCATTTCATCTGCTAACGGTGACGAGGGTAAGGGAAAAAACGTCGACACTGTTAAGCTTGCGGAACAGGCGGTTATGAAAGATAATCCACACGTGAAATATCTGAATGACCGTGACCATGGCTACTTGTTACTTACCCTGTATCCAGCAAAATCAAAGGCGGAGTGGTTTTATGTGAAAACGGTCCGCCAACCACAAAGTGAGGAATTCCTGGGGCAGAAATTTACAGTGGAAAAGGGAAGCACGAAGCTTAGGTGAGGCTTACTGGGTGCTAGATACTGGGTGCTGGTCACTGGTGCCTGCTAAGAGCCTTTCGGCAGCTATCTGTCCAAGCATGAATACCGAACACCGATTACCTTTTTGCCATTTTTTCATGGCAGACACAATCGGGTATGATTTTCGTTAGGTAAACAGTTGGGATCCTCGCCCCTCCTCGTTTTTGTACCTTTAAATTGATTTATATGAAACGACTCATCCTTTCAATCTTTTTATTGGCAACTATTAGCTTTTCAATTGCTCAAGTGGTGGGCAAGTCTTTTCCATCCATGGTTACCGAAACGGTGGATGACAAGAAAGTGAATCTTCCAGAGGACGTGAAAGGTAAATATACATTACTCGGGCTTGCCTATTCCAAGAAATCAGAAGATGAACTTAACACCTGGTTTGAGCCCGTCTTTTCCAAGTTCGTTCAAAAGGCCACTGGTCTGATGGCTGGCATGGGCTATGATGTGAATGTCTTTTTCGTTCCGATGTTTACTGGCGTCAATGCGGCCGCTACGGGTACAGCCAAACGTAAAGCATTGAAGAGTATGGATCCTCAATTGCTTCCGTACATTCTTTTTTATAAAGGAGAACTGAAGCCCTACAAAGAGGCGCTCGATTTTGAGCGACGCGACATTCCGTATTTTTTTGTGCTGGACCCGAACGGAAAAATCGTGTATGCCACTTCCGGTGCTTACAGTGACGCTAAAATGGATAAAGTGGAAGAGGCTATTGAATGATTGGTTCCTTGAGAACGCAATCCAGTGAAAAACAAAAAACCCTGCTCCATCGAAGGAGCAGGGTTCATCTTTTTTTAAGTCAAACTCATTTTGGTTTTATTACTGACGCTGTAGGAGCAACTCCCATCTTCTTCAGTACTAGGCTAGAGACGTCATACCGCTCATCTGTATAAAGAAGAATATCTGCCTGGCCCACTTGCGCATTGATGATCAAAGAGAAGCTATTTTCCTTCGCCACCTCTTTAATGGCGTCCCCGATTTTCCGGTAGAGCGGTGTCATCAAGTCGGCTTCTTTTTTTTGCACGGAAGCTTGTGCATCCTGCTGGAACTTTTGGATGTTCTGTTCAAGCTGCTGCAACTCGGTTTCTTTGTCTTTGCGAACAAGGTCCACCATGGTGGCGGCGGATGCCTGGTAGGCTTTCATTTTTGTTTCATACTCCGCGTACTTCGCTTTAAACTGCGCTTCGAGCTGGGCACCATGTGCCTTCAGATCGCTCAGGACCTGTTTGTGCTGCGGCATTTGATCAAGAATGGAGTCCATATCGACATAGCCGATTTTCTGGACGTGGCCGGTTTGCGGAGTCTGGGCAATAGTTCCAGCCGACAGAAGGGCCAAAAAAAGGATTAATACAGTTCTCATGTTCAGTTTATTTATTTTATTTTATCATTTGGGTCTCCTAAGCCTAGTTCCTCCAGCACAAAGTCGGTGTAGTCATGGCGAGGATCTGTGTATATCATCACCAATTCACTGGATTTATCAAAAATGATGGCCAACCGATTTTGTTTGGCGACCTTCTCAACTGCATCCCAGACTTTATCCTGCAAAGGTTTAATCAATTCTTGTTTTTTCAAAAAAAATAGCCCGCCAAATCCAAAAACTTTGCGTTGATATTCCTTGGCTTCCGCTTCTTTCTTGTGGATGGCCTCGAGTCGTTCATTTTTCATTTCATCCGTCAGCAGGACTTCCTCAGCTTTCAGCGTAGAATAGAGCGCTTCCACATTTTTTGACATGTCTTCCACTTCTTTCTGCCATCCGCTTGAAAGCTGATCGATTTCACTTTGAGCTTTAGCATATTCAGGCATTTTGCTCAGGATAAAATTTGTATCGATATAGCCAAACTTCTGACCTTCGGCAAAATTCAGGCCGAGAAATGTGAAAATAACAATGGAGGCAAAAAATTTCAATTTTATCTGATTTGCTGGCCAATTGTAAAGTGAAATTGAGCCCCGCTCTTCTGCGTAGTGCCCGGCAACGTGTCAAATCCATACGCCCAGTTAAGCCCAATCAATCCGAAAGCAGGCATAAATATACGGGCGCCAACACCCGCCGATCGATAGGACTTAAACGGATTAAATTCATAAAAATTATTCCAATTATTGCCCGCCTCGCCAAATATCAGGGTATAAATCGTTGCGGTCTGACTGGTAGTGATTGGATAGCGCAGTTCCATCACAAATTTATCATACACAATGCCTCCTTCAATGCTGGTTGCGTTTTGCGCATTTCTCCGGGAGTACAAGGGGGGGGTGACTTGATTATCCGGATAGCCACGCAGACCCACAATCTCCTGGCCAAGTACATAGGAGTTGAACCCACCGGCAAGGCCAGCGCCACCCATGAAGAACCTTTCAAACGGGCCCTGGGGCAAATTCTTGTTATACGTTCCGATAAAACCAAAATGAGCCCGAGCTTCCAACACCAGACTTCTGCCGGTAGGCTTGCTGCTGCCAAGAAGTTTCAAATAAAACTTTGAATCAAACATCCACTTGTGCAACTCAAGCCACTGATAGCGTTTGTTGACATCGCTGATGAAAGAGGGGTCCCGGAACAAGGAGTACGGTGGGGTTAATGCTACGCTGAGTGAAATTGAGGAACCTTGCGTCGGAAACATCGGGTTGTCGATACTGTTTCTGGCCAACGTCGTGTTGAATGTGAGACTGTTCGTTTGACCAACGGCAGGCAAGGCCGTAGAACCATACAAGTAATTATTATAATTGTAAACAAGCATGGACAAAGAATTGGTCAGGGTAAAATAATTATCCGGCCACTCTAACCTGCGACCTAATGAGAGCGTAACCCCGCTTTGACGAAGTGAAAAATCATTTGTGAATTCATAGTTACTATTGGGTCTTCGTGAAATGGAATGTGTGAGACTCACCGTAAATGAGTTTGGTTTTCTTCCTCCCAGCCAGGGCTCGGTGAAGGAAAGGTTATAGCTCTGAAACGATTTACCATTTGCTTGCGCAGTAATTGAAAGGCGTTGACCATCTCCTACCGGAAGTGGCCTCCATTTCTTAAAATGACCAACGTTCCGCATGGAAAAATTATTAAACGTTAATCCTACGGTTCCAACAAATCCGTAATAACCACCCCATCCGCCTGAAAGTTGTACCTGGTCATTTGATTGCTCCTGGACTTTCCATTCAATATCAACGGTTCCGTTGGCAGGGTTCGGCCGGATGTCTTGTTCAATTTTTTGTGGGTTAAAATAACCCATTGAAGAGAGCATCTGTTGCGTGCGAATGATGTCCGACCGTCTGAATTTTTGTCCGGGAACCGTATTGAGTTCTCTTCGGATTACATGATCGCTCGTACGCTCATTTCCACTGATGATAACTTTGTCAATGATTGCCTGGTCTCCTTCAAAGATGCGCATTTCAATATCGATGGAATCACCGGCAATTGCTACTTCGATAGGTGTTACGCGGAAAAATAAATAACCATCGTCCATATACAATCCACTGATGTCAGCTCCCTTTGGATTAAAGCTGGTTTTTTTATCAATCATATCCTTATTGTACACGTCCCCCTTATTGATATCCAGGATCTTGTTCAGGGTGGCGGCGGTATGGATATAGTTACCTGTCCAAATGATGTTTCGGAAATAATACTTCTTGCCTTCATAAAGCTTAAAGACAATATCGATGCTGTTTCCATTATGGCGAATAACAGAATCCGATATTATTTCTGCATCCCGGAAGCCCTGCGTATTGTAATAATCAATTATATGCTTCTTATCATCTTCAAATTCAGCTTTAATAAACTTTGATCCATTCAGGAAATTAAGCTTCACATTCCTGTTCACAAATTCCTTGATCTGTTTCCAGGATGTCTTTCGGCTTGAGTCCAGTGCCGCTTTGTATTGGTCAGGTGGCGTGGTGAGAACGGCGCCAAATAAAGTGCGGTGTAATGAAAGGCGGGCGTGCTCATGTGTCTTTTTCATTTTCTTTTTGAGCTGGGTACCCGATACTTTATCGTTGCCTTCGAAAATGATCTCATTGATCCTGACTTTAGTCTTCAGGTCCACTCCGATACGCAACCGTACCCCGCCCCGGTTAAGCGTATCATGCTCCTGGAGGATCTTCACCTCGGTATTCAGAAATCCTTTTTTTGCAAAGTATTTTTTCACCGCAAGTTCTGTGTTGCGAATGATAGCATCGTTCACAATTTTTCCTTTAATAAGTTTTAGGTCATCTTTTAAGGCTGATTGCCGTGATTTGTTAATGCCTGTGAAATAAAAGTCAGTTAACCGTGGTCGCTCCGCCAACGTGATTAACAAATAAACATTCGTTCCCTCGATGCGGTCCACACTGATGGTGACATCTCCTACCAGACCGTGCTTCCACATCTTGCGTATAGCCCCGGCAATTTGATCGCCCGGGATTTTTATCTTATCGCCGATCTTCAGTCCTGTCAAGGAAATCATGGCGTTTTTATCAAATACTTTTAATCCATCGATATCAATACCGGCAATAAAATATTCCGATGGATTCGCATAGTTAAGGGTAGCCTCAGAAGGAGGTGGGTCAGGGGTTACAGTCTTGCTTTTTCGAAATTGTGCGGTACCTGAAAATCCACACAACAGCAGGATCCACAAAATAAAAATCCTTCTCACCTTCATGAATTCGGTTCTAACACTTTTCCAAATCTCCGCTCCCGATGCTGGTAGGAGTAAATTGCTTCATACAAATCTTCCTTCCTGAAATCAGGCCACAAGGTCTTTGTGATATACAATTCTGTGTAGGCAATTTGCCAAAGCAGAAAATTGCTTACCCGAAGCTCCCCACTGGTGCGGATTAACAACTCAGGATCCGGAACACCCGCTGTCTCCAACCGGCTGGAGAACATGCGTTCATCAATATCTTCGGAGTGGAGTTGCCCGCGATGTACAGCCTCGGCCAGCGTTCGTACGGCTTTCAAAATTTCCCAGCGACCGCTGTAATTGAGCGCTAATAAAACAGTAAGACCTGTGTTATTCCGAGTAACTTCTTTTGCTTCTTCCAAGTTTCTCTGACAGGCTTTTGGAAGAAGTGAGATATCACCAATGGTTTGGAGCCGTACCTGATTTTCCATCAGGTTGCTTATCTCATTTTTTATAGTGTTCACGAGTAACTCCATCAGTCCATCCACTTCATCTTTCGGTCTTCCCCAATTTTCGGTGCTGAATGCATACAAGGTCAGGTATTTGATCCCGAGTTCTCCACATCCCTCCGTTACATCGGTTACCGCTTGGATTGCATTGCGGTGCCCAAAAATGCGTGCGGCGCCTTTCTTTTTTGCCCATCGCCCGTTACCATCCATAATAATGGCAATATGATGAGGCAGGTTAGCCAGGTCTATTTGATCTTTGAAAGAAGCCACAAGATCGCAAAAGTAGCCTATTTCCGACATTTACAAACTATCTGCTAGCTGACTAACAGCTACTTACAAAGATGGTAATAACAGGAAAAAAGTTGCTTGAAAGAATCCCCTACTTATAGGGATTCGTGGCACACGGAATATCATAGAATGTGCGGGTAAGTGAGATCCCCAGGAAATAATAGGTATCATAATCAAATTTGTTGCCGTATTGATAATTCTTAAAAGATGGATCTCCATCTGAGATGTTATCCAGGTAATCGAAGAATGTCTTTCGGACACCCAACTCGATGGCCATGTAATATTTGGGATTGAGAACATATTTTATCCCGCCGCCAAAAGGGATGGCCATCTGAACGCTGCTATATTGACTTGTCTTCGGAGGGCTTCCCAAAATGTTGAACAGCGCCAGTCCTGCGAATAAGTAGGGCGTAAAACGAAGCCGGCGCTTGTCATCTCTCCAATCCAAAAAATGGTATTCGTAAACGCCCGATATTTCTGCCAGGAAAATATCAAACGAAGCTTTTCGCTGAACAGAAAAGGCATCGATGGGTACCCGGGTATCGGATGCGCTGAGTTTACCGGCGGTGAACGCAGCCCTGAAACTGACTACTTTACTTATGTTTGCCCGGTAGAAGAGTGTGGCAGCGGGTTGTGAAAACTTAAAATTATAGTTCCGTACTAAATCTCCCGTGTAGTTAAATGTTCCAAGACCAAATCCAACCTCGGAGCGTTGGGTAATTTGTGCTTTCCCAATCGTAATCGCGAAAGTGACAAGAAGGCCAATTAAAATACTGGAGAATTTTCCCCGTGACATCATCTGAATTTTGCCTTATGAAACGATGGACTTATTATGTACGTAAGCCGGATGCTCGTCACCATATAAATATCCTTATTAGTTTTAGTACCCCTGTTATTCGTAGGGTATTCACTTCCATAACCAGCCTCCACATTTACACCTGGAATTCCGGAGGGAACAGGGTTGGCAGGGTTGCCACCATTGATTTCATTCGTGCGATAAGACATGGCCTGAGCCAACGGATCCTTTAGCTTTGGAAGCGCGACATAGTTGCTGCTTACGTCATCAAGATAGTCGGTGAACGTATAGCGGAAGCCTATATCTGCGGAAAGGTCCATCGCTTCGTTTAAGCGAAAACGTGCACCCAGGCCGAATGGAATAGCAACCTGCAGGAGTGAATAAGGTTTAATACCAGCGTTGACATCCGTTGGGTCCAATGTGGAGTATTGTCCTTCCGTTCCGAGTGGTCGTAGGTCGACCCATTGTCCTGCTTGTGACAACGCATTACCCTGAAGGTCTTTATCCGGCGCCTTTGCCTGTGGATTATGCAGAAAAGCTGCTACACCGACATAGATATATGGTGTCCATTTTACACGACTCATATAGGTGGACTGATTTTCAAATAAATCAAACATGGCCACCACGGATAGCTCCTTGATGTGATTGCGAAAAGAAAGGTTTCGCTTGTATCGATAAATACCGCTGTTCAAATCGCCCTTATTTGCAGACTCGGCATCTGAACCGCTGATCGTGCCATACATAAACTGAGCCTGCAGGGAATAGCGAGGACCAAACCGGTGCATGTAAGAAACACCAAATCCTGGGCGGGTAAAGGAAATGTCAGTACTTATTTTCTTTGGCGATGGAGAGAGATCACCGTAATAGTTCAAGGCATTCAGTGAGAAGCCGATGGAATTATACCGCTTTTGCTTTCCAAACGTGTTCTTCCCGCCCTGGTAACTTGCCATTCGCTTATTACCATTTTTTATGCTCTTTCGGTTGAACTGGGCATAGCCCGCCTCAACATGGAGGAGAAAGAAAAGCAGGCATAGCCATGCAAAACATAACTTTCTCATAACGAAAGGCTTTTGGCGAAAAGCAAATGTATAAAATTAAACACGCTTCCCTGCAAGCATTCATTCCGTAAAGCCTGTTTTGGTAATCCACGACCACTTTTTGTTCAGTTGCGGATATCAAGACCCCAATTGAGTTTTTGTCGCAACGTTTTGAAGTAATGTTGTCCCGGCAGTTGAATCAGGTGGGCTTTGAACCGTTCCTTCACGACCTTTAGCTTCACACTTTCATCAACTGTTTCAAACCTTGAATCAAGAGAAACGAGGAATTTCTTGCTGCGTCCTTCGATCTTAAAAGTCAACTCCGATTGATCGGAAACAACGATGGGCCGGACCGTCAGATTATGCGGACTTACGGGGGTGACGATAAAACTTTCTGATTCCGGGAACACCAGAGGGCCTCCACAACTGAGGGAATATCCGGTAGAACCTGTTGGCGTTGAGATGATCACCCCGTCCGCCCAATATGAGTTCAGTAATTCACCATCCACGGAAACATGTACCGTGATCATCGCCGAGGTATCTTTCTTCATGATGGTGAAGTCGTTCAACGCAAAGCTGCATCCGGAAAATAATTTTGGGTCAGACACCAACTTTAACATCGTGCGCTCATCCACCGTGTAGTTTCGGTTGAATAAATCGTCAAATGCCTTTTCCGTCTCTTCACGGCTAAGGGTGGCTAAAAAACCCAGTCGCCCGGTATTTACACCGAGAATCGGTGTTTCGTTTTTTCCTATGTACGTAACTGATTCCAGCAGCGTGCCATCACCTCCCAACGAGATAAAGAAATCAAGATTTTTCAGGTTGTCGCCGTGCTCAAACACTTTCAGCTTAAAGTCCTGTTTTGACTTAAAGTGTTTTTGAAATTTAGAAGAAACAAAAATCTCGGATTGATACTGTGACAACCACGTGAGGACCCGCTCAATAAAGCGGGACGACTTTTGCTGAAAATCCCTGCCGTGTATTCCAATGCGCATGCGAGATCAGATTGGAAGTGATGTTACAAAAAAAATCATTTACTACCGTGCTTACTGAAAATGCTTTAGCCGGATGACTTCATCCTGACGCAGGAATCGCCAGTTGCCACGCGGCAAATCCTTTTTATCGAGTGACGCATAGACAGATCGGTCGAGCTTTACAACGTCATAGCCCAAGGATTCAAAAATCCTTCTTACAATCCGGTTCCAACCGATGTGAAGTTCAAGCCCTACCGTTTTTCCATCTTCTGAAACGATTGCCAAATCATCGATCATTGCTTTGCCCTCTTCCAGGTGCACACCGTCCAAAATTTTCTGAAAATCATTCTTGGTGAGCGGCCGGTCCAGTTCTGCCTTGTAAATTTTCTTTACGTTGTAAGATGGATGGGAAAGTTTTTCTGTCAGATCACCATCATTTGTTAATAGCAAAAGTCCAGACGTATTACGGTCTAGCCGGCCTACTGGATAAACACGTTCCTTGCAAGCGCCTTCAATCAGGTGCATCACCGTATTGCGTTCCTGTGGATCATCGGTGGTGGTGATGAAGCCTTTGGGTTTATTTAATAAAATATAAACTGGTTTTTCCGCCCTCAATCGCTTGCCATCATGGCGCACGTCATCGGTCGGCTTTACTTTATAACCCATTTCTGTAATGGATTTCCCGTTGACGGTGATGATGCCCATAGCAATAAGTTCATCGGCTTCCCGGCGGGAGCATACTCCGCTGTTAGAAATAAATTTATTGAGTCGGATCAATCCATCCTTTGGTACTGTTTCTGCATCCGCAGCAACCGGGCGCGATTGCCGTTGCTTATCCAGGCGTGATTCGATAAATGACTTTCGCTCTCTTGGTTTGGTACGCGCGCCCTTGTCAGCCAATCGGGAAGGACCTGACGGAGTTCTTCTTTGAATGGATCCTGTTTCTTTAGAAAACGAACGGGGTTGTCTTTCCGCGAACTCCGCCGGGTTTTTATCCGGTTCCGGAGATCGCAGTTCAGTGGACTTTTTTGGCGGCCAATCCTTCTTCAAAAAAGGCTTGCCTTTTCCAGCACGGGGTTTACTAGAAGATTTACGATCAGAAAAATTACTGTCTCTTTTGGATTTAGAGAATTCTGTGCCGGATCTGGAATCCGCCGTGCCCCGTGTATTCTTCTTAAAAGATTTTCCTTTATCGGCGGAAGATCGCGTTGGGCCGGAAGTTGTACTGAATCGACTTTTACGTGCCATGTGATTTACAAGTTAGGCACAAAAGGCCTTGAAAGAAAATAGCCGCCTTCGCCAAGGCTATGGCGGCCGTTGGGATTATTAATTCTCCGGGCCTTCGCCGATGGTGTTGACTTCCTGGGAAAAGTCTTTGGGAGTTGGCAACTCATTTAATTCACTAATACCAAAGTACTCCATGAATTTCGGGCTCGTGCCATAAATCAAAGGACGACCTACAGTTTCTCCCTTGCCCTGAATTTCAACCAATCCCTTTTCAAGAAGTTTTTGAACAGCGTAATCACAATTCACGCCACGGATGGTTTCCACTTCCGTCTTGGATACAGGCTGTTTATAGGCAATAATAGAAAGTGTTTCCATGGCTGAAGTGGAGAGTCGTTTTTTCGACTGTTGCTTCAGCATGATGCCAATGCTCGCCTGGTAAGCCGGTTTTGTAAGAAACTGATAACCGCCAGCAGATTTATTCAACTGAAAAGAAAAATCTTCATGCAGGTACTTATCTGTCAATCGCTGTATCGCACCTACAATGTCATCCTCTGGAACGTCCGCGTTGAACATTTCCGAAAGGCATGACTTGAGTTCAACCAGCTTAATCGGTGATGGCGAGCAAAAAATTAACGCCTCAATATGATTTTGTAAAAAGTCCAACGTTTGATTTATTGTTACACCTGTTAATCTTTAAAACAACATCAATCGTGTTGCATCATTTTCGCTTCGATTGACTGCGTCGTGTGCGGAACAGCGATCAGTCTCTCTTTCGGAATCAGTTTACCGGTGACGGTACAAATGCCATACGTTCTGTTCTTGATACGCACTAATGCATTCTCCAGGTTGGTAATATATTTCAATTGGCGGGCGGCCAATTGGCTCAGATTCTCCTTCTCAGCCGTTTCAGCTCCGTCCTCCAATACTTTTGTATTGCCGCCGGATGTGCTATCGGTGCCAGCATCATTGTTGCGATTGAGGGTTTCCTTCAGGATACGAAATTCTTCCTTGGATTTTTCAAGTTTCGTTTTGATCAATGATTCAAAATCTTTCAATTCATCATCACTGTAGCGGGTCTTGTCGTCAGGTGCATTGTTCTTCGCCGGTTTGTGTGCAATAGGCCGCTGTGTCAATGCCGGAAAAACCGTTAATTGGTGCTGTGGCTTGGGAGCAGGAATTGATTCTGCTTTTGCTTTTGTTACGGCCTTCTTTGCCTTTGCAACAACCTCCTTCTTAAGAACTGGTTTGGGAGTCTCTTTCTTTGCCACTGCTTTCTTCACAGCTTTTACATGCACCTTCTTTGCGGGTGTTTTGGCTTTCACAGTTTTCTTTGCCTTGACGGCCACTTTCCTCTTCACCGCTGCCTTCTTCGTTACTTTATTTGTTGATTTTTTAGCTGATTTCGCCATAATAAACTGTCCTCCTGGACAGGGGTTTGAAAAGATGCGCAAAAATACGCGGATGCGCCTAAAACAAAAAATATCAAGAAATTAATTCCCCTGTATCCAAAATAACATGGAGATGCCATGAAATGCCGGGATTTTTAGAATCATCGGGAAGCAACGACGACCCGCTTTAGAAATGTCTTTACCAATCCAAAAGTATTGAAAACTTCAAACCGTACCACATAATATCCCATTCTGGTCCTGCTGCCATCATCCCGATCTCCATCCCAACGGAAAAAGCCTTCCAGTCCAATCGTTTCGTTATTTGTAATAGTTTTCTGAAGGCGCTCTTGCTGATCGTAGACTTTTACATTGGCTACCCAGCCCCCTTGATCAAAGTGATATTGAATCTGGATGAAGTCATTAGATCCACCACCCGGAGAAAAAATTTCAGGAACAATCGATACGTCCCCTTCATTAACTTCATTTTCAGTTCGAAGTTGCGAATTTCCAAAGCCGGGTGTTGCAAACCCCACGGTAGCGCTGGCGGAAGTCCAGTTGTCTTTATTATTCGTACCGGCCGTTGCATCAATACGTTCCAATGAAACTCCTTCATCATTCTTAATGAAAGTTGAATGCCATTCTTTTGAATAGGTCACTTCATCTATGCGGTACCCCGCGTCATCCTCTATGACAACTGAACCTCTATCATCCTGAAGGCCAGGAAGGGATGCCTTGAATAAATTTTCAACAATACTCGGAGGGTACTGTGATTTCACAATCAATGGGTCGGTTGTGAAAACAGCAAATCCATGGGGATAAAATAATAAGTCTTTGTTAAACAACGCGCTGATGCCGGTCGGCACACCGTCGACATAATTACCAATCTTCCAGTTTTTAAGATTCAAAAATTTAGGTGAGGAGTTGAACACTTCTACAAAGTCAACCCCGCCGGCACGAGGATTGAAAAGAATTTCATTCACCACCACATCCAGACTGTCGGCTTTTTCCGGCAGCCCAAAACTAAGAGAGGCAGGCAGCATCTGATTACCGTTGCAATCACGAATGTTCTTAACATCAAGCACATACCCCTGCCGCGTAACCAAATTCTGGAAGCCAGCAAGTTCTATGGTTTTTAAACTAAAGTCTTTAAAAAACACTTTTGAAATGTCTATTGCTGGTTGGATGCTGAAGTTCTCCAATGACAACGAGCCGGGGTCAAGCTTTTCATCAAAGACAATCGCCAGTCGCGTCGGCGATTCTGGAAAAACTGAAAGGAGTTTAGGTTCTGTCAGGTCCGGTTTGTTGGCAAAAACTGAGTTTTTATTGCCTGGCGTGCCTCCTTTGGGGTTTTCTGAGGCTGTCCAGTTATCTGCTTCACCGCATGGATTTCCGGGGTCTATCAACTCCAAAGTCCAGCCACCCTCCTGCTTATCTGCATCACGGTACCAGCCAATGTCGTAGTTAATAGAGTCGATGGTCAGATGATCTCCGTTCTTGAGTGTGATCATATCCGATGCATTATTCAGTGTCGGGAAGTTTGTGAGTCCAATTGTTTTTCCCCATCCAACAAAAAAATTTAATGAGGCCGCCGCTGTAACGATCCAATATTCACCCGGCAAAATAATTTGTGACGGAAATACTCCTGTGGAACTTCCATCCGACAATTTCCATCCGGACAGGTTGAATGGGTTTGGGGTTCGGTTATAAATTTCAATAAACTCAACACCGGGTAACCCGATTTGCGGAACAGGGTCGGGAAAGATCTCGGTAAGAATGATATCCTTATTCTTGCTGGCCACTGCTTGGAAGAAAAGAATGTTTACACGGGTGGTGATCATTAAATTTCCTGCAAGATCTTTCACACCAGAAATCTCCAACGTATAGGTAACACCGTTGATCAGTGACGTAGAAAAATTAAGTACAATCGATTTCTGATCTGGTTGAACAACAGCTGATGCGGCAGATCCCAGATTTTCCACAAGGAAGTTGCTTCCGGTTTGAGCAGTGGTTTGTTCAACCGGTTCAGAAAATAAAACCCGGACTTGTTGCTGATTCAATGTTGTTACCGTTTGAATGGTCGGCGGCAAGGTGTCAGGTACGGTTGTGCCGGTAACAATAAAATCATCAAACCAGAATTTATCAGAACGTGTTGCCGTATACGTACTGTGAATTCCGAAATAAGAAGAATTGGTATGGGTAACGTCCATAAAAGTACCTTCCAACACATAGCTGCCGGATGGTCCCACATCTGAAAACAATTGCCAACTTCCCACGGCATTGCGGGTAACTTTAATTTTTACTTTGACGGTCGTAAGATTGATCCGGTCATCCAGTCCGTCGATAATCTTCGTTTCGATCGAACCGGTCTGGCGGTAGAGACTTATTTCACGCGCCGTGTTTCCGACCTTGACAAAATAGCCATTCAGCGCTCCTGAGAGGTTCGGCTGGTCCGAGACAAGATAAATTTTGGCATAGTTTGTACTGCTTGGATTAAAATCCATTTGCAAGTAGGCCTCCCAACTCCCATTGTGAATTGCCTGGCTCGGTGTGAACAAAAACGCCGTTTCTGACACTGCT
>JANYKP010000157.1 GCA_025358195.1 Cyclobacteriaceae bacterium | reverse complement strand
GGACGCGCTGGTCTTTTGCATCTTCGGCTGGAGCGTTGATAAGCGCTACCGAGGAATAGGAAATGTCCTTAAGATTTACTGCATCAATTTTATCGCCAGCGATTTTGAGAAGTACGGGTGTGCCGTCGATGCTTTGCACAGCGCAGTATACATTTTTTGATGCAGGGTTAACAGCAATATCAAGGATTGTAATATTTTGGGGCTGTGTGCCCAGCAACGCAGCGATCTTCTGATCAATGTTTTTTATTTCGATAGCCGGTGATTTGTCGACACGCGTAGCATCCTTGGTGTCGATGGCAAAAATGGATGCGCTTTTGGAGTCGCCGATGAACAATATACCGTCGGGACCGAAAGCGAGTGTGCTGATGGATTTGATTTCAGGTGAACCATTTACAAAACCATCCCAAAGGCTGGCAGTGTGATGGGTGGTTGCAATCGCCAAAAGCCCAGCTGCGCCAATGGCCAGAAAGAAAACTAACTTTTTCATAGGTGTGTGATTTATAGAAAGTTAAGCTATTGAAATCGTCAGAAAGATCAAAGGGTTATTACACCAGGGGATACAAGGCAGACAAAAACAGGGAGAATGTGGTTTTTAAATTACGAATGTCGAATTTAAGACACATTCACTACTTCTCAATTTGTGAACTGCGCATTCAACTTCCCCCGACTGCCTACTGCCACTGCCTACTTCTTAATATGAAGGAGAATTTGCGTCATAGGAAGAGTGGCATGATAATTTCAGCATATTTTACTAATAGCCCACTATGTTACGAATCTTATCTCAATGCGTTTTTTGCTTGATTGTGGCCGCCAACGCCTTACAGGGCCAAGATTTTTCCAAACTTTATAAGGCCGGTGGTACGTTGTATGTCTGCGCAGCAGATGGCTTGATATTAAATGATAAGGCTGGTATGAATGGTGTAAAGGTCAAGTTGGTTTCATATGGAAGTCCGGTGTTGGTTCAGAAGGATTCACAACCTCAAGTGGTCACATCCGCCGATAACATTGCCGGTCATTGGATAAAAGTAAAATCCGACAGCGCAGAAGGATATATGTTCGACGGGTACTTGTCGCGGTGGCTGCCAGTTGGTGAGCGGGAAGCAGGAAAATCATATCTTGACAAAATCAGCCGTATCCGTGTAACCAATAAGAAATCGCCGCAATCTTCGATCAGGGATTATGAAAAAATTATCTATGAAAACGGCGTAATGTATGAATCCAAAATTTTTGAAACAGGCAGCACTGCATCCATCACTATTCCACAAAACGTTATAACACTTCAGGAGGCCTGGTTGCTGGCAACCGCTCTTTTTCCAAATTACAGAAACACTATATGCAAGTACAACCCGGCGGGTATCCGTTGCACGGATGGCTCCTCACGGGTGCTGCATGTGGAAAGGGAAGGCACCAGCTACATTATTAGAGAAGAGGTTAAGGAGTAATGACGAATTACGAGTGACGAATGACCAATGCATCGTTAATTTGTAACCTACTTTTCAATCAGCAAAAGAATTCAAGAATGCCTGCCAAAGCCCGGTTGCAAATCGTACAAACCTGATAAATTGCCGGAAAAATATTTTGTAAAGAAAAGGCACTGGGCAAGTCCATCACGCAAGTGCTTGATGGTGGAAAAATAAAAGAATATGTGGTAGCTGGCGGTTTCAAAAGGCATCCTACCAATTCTAGTTTTAATGGACAGGCATATGCGCACTACGACAATTACTTTGGATTGGACAAGGAGCTCAACGAAAATAGCTGGCGCACGCGTGTTGGGTCATTGATCTGGACGAACAACGTACAGCATCTGGGATACTACCAGGGGGCGACGATCACTTCACTGATCCCATCAGCGGCGATACTCTTCACCGTGTCGGCGTTGTCGATTGGATTTAAGGTTTATAACACATCGAATTTAAATCCTGCGAATGTGCTGAGGGATGAGTGAGGGTGTTGGCTGTTGGGTCTTAGGTTTTGGCTGGACACTGCCAAGACCTAAGACCCAACAGCCAAATCCTGAACTCATCGCTTGATTTGTGTCAGTGCAATTTTCCGGAACTCGACCTCAGAGCCTTCCGCCTGGACGGCAATCTGTCCTTTCTCGGCCGTGCAATCCATGCCCTCATTCACAACAATATCATTGACCCACACCTTGATGGTGTTTTTGAAGCATTCAATTATCATCGTGTTCCATTCGCCAGCAGGATTTTCAGATCCGTCGGTCAGGTTGATGATTCGGCGTTCCTTACCTTCGGTAGCGCCCCATTTGTTTTTTGGGCCTCGACGTTTCTCCATCTCTGGTACGGTGATGTCCTCACCGATGCACCAGAAATCTCCAGCCCGCTGGTGGGCTAGTTGTACTTCAATTGATTTGGGAAACATGCCGTAGAGGAAGCGGGGCATGGAGACGTGGACCAACACACCACAATTGCCCGGGGTGGATGCAAACCTGTACTGAACTTCCAGCCTGTAATTTTGAAACGATGAGTCAGTAATGAGGTGGCCTTCGGGCATGCCACGACTGATGAGCAGACCCTCGCGGACAATAAAGGATTCTGCTTTCTTCTTGACGGTGTCCATTGAAGGAACATCAGCATGCCATCCACTGAGATCCTGCCCATTGAATAAATTGACAGGAGGAGATGGGGATTGACACGCCAGGGAAAATGTGGCGATAACCCAAATAAGAAGAAGACTTTTCATAGTTTGGCAAGATACCAAGCTTCTATGAAAAGTTACCTTTGAACGTCCATCAAACCATAAAATTTAGCCCGATCTCGAAACGTTTTATTTTAGCCTTCCCGATGGGGTCCCGCTCGGTGGTTTTGCGTGTTGGGGTGCTGGTTGATTTAATAATGGAAATCATGTTATTGGATTTCGTATCCCAGTAATGCGCCTCTTCTGGTCCGACTTTGACCACTGTAATTCCCGGACTGTGATTTCCTTCCGGGAACCAAGCTTTTGCTTCTGGATTCCAAATCTCGGCAATTTTTTGCCGGTCACGAGAGATGGATGCCTTTCCATAGATGGTCAAAAACTGTGAATCTGGGGTGTTGCCGAACAACAACTGTACTTGCTGATCAATTTCTATTTCTTCGTTCAGCTTACTTTCGATATGACTTAGGAACAAGAAATTTCCCTGGTCGCATACACGTAGCGCAAACATGGGTCGCGTTTGCAATGGCACTTCCATGAGGTGTGTTATGAAAAAGCACACGGGATTCAGCTTCACCATTTCCCTCATTTTTTCTATTCCTGTCTTGCGATCAAGACCTTGAATATTAACTCGATTCGTTTCCATAAGGACATTATGTTACCGTACTCATTCAAAAATCATTCCTGATGGCAGCAAAAACGCTGTTTGGTCTTAGGAGCGGTTGAAACGACTTTTTATGGCCCAAATTGTAAACGCTGAAGTCGGGTAGTTTCTTCTATGGGGAGAATGTTGGACACTATTGAGGCTTTGTCCCAAAGGCTAAGGTGAGAGATGCAGAATTTTGAATGCCGAATGTTGAATATTCAATAAATGAAGTAGACCTGCTGTTTTTTTTATTTGAAACAGTTTCCTTACCAGAATTCTTCTATTGAGGTATTCCTTTTAACCATGATGGTTTACGGCTACGCCGGAGAGTTGAAATGATAGAGGAAAACCAACACACCTTTAAACGCTGGCTTTGGGTTATCTTTTATCTCGAGGGTAACGTCTACCTCAAATTTTGTAATGCCCCTCAGGTTAGCGATCGAATGCAGCTTGGCCCGCAGCCGCACCTCACTGTTGACCATGACAGGCTGATTGAACTTCAATTTATCAATACCATAGTTGATCATCATTTTGATATTGTGGAATTCGGTGATTTGATCCCATAAGTACGGAATAAGCGATAATGTTAAATAACCATGAGCAATGGTAGTCTTGAATTCTGTTTCAGCAGCCCGCTTTGGGTCAACATGGATCCATTGGTGGTCCAACGTGGCATCGGCAAACAGATTGATCTGTTCCTGCGTGACTTTCAAATAATCGGATACGCCTAATTCCTTTCCATTGTGTTTCTCGAACTCCTCGAAGCTACTGATGTTTAGTTTATTCATTATTCAGGAAAATAACTACGATATATCAATCCAAGATAAGAAATTCTACGAATCTAACGGTACTCATTCAACCCCCCCTTGCTCATTCGTTTGAACAACAATTCAATGGCAGGTCGTGAACGCTCTCAGTGACAAAGGCTTTCCCTCAACGGAGATCCTAAGCATTTTTAAAGATGTGTATGCAACTGTTTTTTTTTGAGAATGTTAATTTATCCCATTCTGACGACAACGGCTTAGTGCCTGCCTTACGTTTTTATTTTTTCTCCCCACATAGGGTATTTT
>JANYKP010000145.1 GCA_025358195.1 Cyclobacteriaceae bacterium | reverse complement strand
GAGCTCTATGGCGACAGACAGGCCGAAGATTCTGGGTTTAATTTAAACATGAGCATGGATTCAAACTTTTCCCACTACACTCTCTTCGGGAAGAAGGTCCATAAGTCTCGTGTCATGATCATCAAAGGTCAAATAGCACCGAGTTTTCTCAGGCCTCGACTTCGCGGCTGGGGGTTATCGGTCGTGGAACCTATCATCGCATCGATTAATCAATACTTGAAATCCACGAACTTAGCTTTTGAAGTGTTGGATGAATTCAAGGTTGATATATTTAAAATTAAAAACCTCTCAAGTTCGCTCATGAGCGGTGCTGGCGAAGAGGCCGTCCGCAAACGCGTGGCCCTCGCCAATAAGCAGAAGAATTTCCAAAACGCTATTGTTATGGACGGAGAGGACGATTTCTCTTCGAAAGAGTTATCCTTTACGGGCTTAGCCGAAATGTTAGTCCAGATCCGCATGCAGATCGCTAGCGACCTGCGGATGCCTCTCACCAAGATATTCGGCATATCTGCAACGGGTTTCTCGAGCGGACAAGACGACATTGAAAACTATAACGCCATGATCGAATCAACGATTCGTACCAAGGCTAAATTTGATATATTAAAGGTTCTTGAAATAAGATGTCAGCAATCGTTCGGGTATGTGCCAGATGATCTAAGCGTTGATTTTAAACCACTTCGCATTTTGAGTGCAGAGCAGGAAGAAAATGTTAAATCTCAAAAATTTAATCGCCTCTTGTCTGCTAAGACTTCGGGTCTCATGTCTGTTAAAGAGTTTAAGGAAGCTTGTAACCGAGATAATTTACTATCTATTCAGCTTGACCCTTCCGTTGACGTTATCGATATGGGTGATCCAACGGAAGCTGTCGCCGAAGCGACCAAAGCACCGAAGTCCGGTCTGGCTCCCAAGGAGGCAAAAACATGATGATGATATATCAGCCGATATCGGTTCAGATCGGTAACACGATAGCCGAGGTTGAAAAGAAGATGATCATCAACGCCTTAGCCTACCATCGGGGCAGTCGCAAACATACGGCCCTAAGCGTTGGGATCTCTGAGCGAACTCTCTATAACAAGATGGTGGAATATGGGCTGGAAGTTGGCACCGGGATTTATCATGAGGAACAGCCCGTGCTTTTGCAAGAGCAACAAAAAGTTCAAGAAATGCTGCCTGTCCAAGCTAATAAAGGAAAAAATGGCCGAACTGGCTAAGAGGCTAGAGGATGAAAAAAACTTGGCGCCTGACATGGAAGATAGGCCCTAACGTTTTATATCTCACGGATTTTTCCGGGGAGATTTGTTTCACGCCTAACGAAGAGGCCGCCGTTGAATTCGACACTCGGCTTGATGCAGAGGCTTTTCTAAAGGCTCTACATGAATCCGAAACGGATAAAAGAATAAAAGAGATCTTACTAAGCGTTATCCCCGTTGCGGATTCTCTGGGGTTTCAATGATGACCATTGATCAAATTGCTGATGAACTGGTTCTTCGTACGGATTATGAAGTAGATGATATCAAGGTGATATTAAAAGAACTCGTCCAGTGGGACGCAGAAAATAACAAAGGCGAAGAGCCGCTGTTCCAACTGGCGGTCATGGCGGACAAGATTCATGAAACTAATCGAAATAAGTCCCATTAAGCTCCACGAAGAGGACTTCGAGGACATTGAGAAGATTATAACAAAACTATTCCGTGACGAGATATATATACCGCTATTAAAAGAGCTAGGTATTAAGAATAAGGTTTTAAAGAACTCTCGTGAGGATTTGATTGAAGCCATCACATCGGGGCGGATCGCCTATGTCGACGGCAAGTTCACTGGCCAATTTAATTCTCAAGTCAGTGGAGAAATCCGCAGGCTTGGGGGTGTGTGGGACCGGCGACAAGGATGTTTTAAGGTCCCACGTTCTAAAGTTCCGGTCGAGGTTAAGAACGCAATCGCTATCTCTCAGTCTAGGTTCGAAGGCGTTCTTAAAAAAATATCCCAACGTCTAGTTGACATGGTACCGGAAAATATTGCCGACAAACTTGACCTATCAAAGAAATTTGACACCGCACTTTTCCGCACAAAAAGGCGCATCGATGCAACTCTTAAAGGTATCTCTGTAGCCCCGGATTTGACCGACAAACAGTCGGCAAAAATTGCCGAAGATTATACAAATAACATGCAAAAATATATCAAGGATTGGACCGAAAAAGAGATCAAGACTCTGAGGAAAGAAGTGCAAAAACAAACGCTTGCAGGAACTCGGTATGAGGAATTATCCAAGACAATACAAGACCGCTATGGTGTGAGTCAGTCGAAGGCAAAATTCTTAGCGAGACAAGAGACGAATTTGTTTTTAACGAAGTTCAAAGAGAATCGATACCAAGACGCCGGGGTCAAAGAATATATATGGACATGTTCGGCTGGATCGGCCCAACATCCAGTACGGCCGACGCATAAGCGGCTCAACGGCAAAATATTTTTCTGGAATTCTCCACCGATTACTGACGATAATGGAAGTCGTAACAATCCAGGTGAAGATTATAACTGTCGATGTTTTGCCAGACCAATCGTGAGGTTTAATAAGTGAAGATATCAAACGACATAGCGCCTGGCGAAATCTTTTATGGCCTTCATATGGTCCCTGGTATTGCGGAATACGCTGAACAAAAAGATGCTCAAGGCAATTCACTTCGGATTTTCATTGGTGAAGAGACTATTAAAAACATGGACCCCACATTTGCCGGACGGCCTGTTTATGTACACCACGTTGATGGTGTAGATAAAAATACCGTTCGCACTGATGCCGATGGGTGGGTCTCGGAATCGTTTTATAATAAAGCCGACGGGAAGCATTGGGTAAAGTTCGTGATGGTTAGCGAGGCCGGAAAGCTTGC
>JANYKP010000079.1 GCA_025358195.1 Cyclobacteriaceae bacterium | reverse complement strand
ATGCTCTTAATCTTTTTCGCTTTGCGAACAACGCGTATCACACGGCACGCAAGAATACCGTTAGTGGTTCAAAAAGGAAAATTGCGCTCGAATACGTCATGGTCTTGTCCAAAAATAGCTTGTAGAAATCATTCCCCAGGTCGTAGTGCTCAGCAATGTTCCTTTTTGAACCACTAACGGTATTCTTGCGTGCCGTGTGATACGCGTTGTTCGCAAAGCGAAAAAGATTAAGAGCATATTTCCGGAGCCCCTTTCCTGTCAGCACGGGATTGTGATTGAGATTAATGATAAACCAGTGAATGATGTCGTAAATATTGTCCGTGTGCCAATCGCCATCCATATAAGACTCCGCAAAACCGATATCGCCGTAAAGCACCGACTTCGTAAAGAAATCGTTGTTCGAAACCCGGATGCGGGCCTTTACTTCACTTCCATTGCCAAAATACAAGGTATGGCCATCGGGCATTTCCAATTGTAATGATCCCAGCGGCAGTTTATTGAAAACATTAAAAAGCAGGGTCTCGTACAAAGAAAATTTTCGGTCCAATGTAAGGGTGGTCGACGACATAGGTTATACTTTTTTGTAATGATAATTTTCTTGTTGAAGATGAAGATTGAAATTCTTGGGGTGGAATGGCACACGTTTCATGCGCAACAGCAATGCCTGCCAATAGATTGACACCATTATTTTTAAGGTGATAAATGGGAACCGGATACCGTACCACAAGAGGTTCACATCGCTCAGGCGCTTCTTTTCACCCGTGAGTGACGTCAACAAAAATCGTTTACCTTCCTGATAGTCATCCACCCGCATGTGTGCAGTAGCTCCCGGCACTCGGAAAATAAAATCAAACGTGGCGTCTAAATCGGTGAAAGGCGATACGTAAAAATGCTTGGACATTAGCTTCTTAAAGGTCCCTCCTGAAAAACATTCACCTTCGAGCAAGAAAAGTTTCATTTCACCGTGCGTATTGCACACTTCAGCAATCGAACAGACTGGATTATTTTCCCGGTCAAAACAGAGATAAAAAGAAATGGGATTAAAGGAATAGCCCAGCGTGGCGACATTCGTGAGCAACATAACTTTTCCATCCACAGCAATGCCCTGGTCCTGTAAATAATCAAGCACATTCTGTTTGACGGACTTATCATTGTGCCCCAGACCCAGCGGGAACTGAAGATGATCCTGGTTGCGGAAATTAAACCAGTTAAAATGATCGTGGCTTAAGAACCATAATTTCTTGTCCAGCATTTCCACCTCATCCAGGTCAATATAAAACATAAACACGTTGTAGCTAAACTTGTGCTCCCGGGGCGACAAGCGATGGTGCATGATTTTACAACGGTACAGGCAGGAGTTCATCTGTTGATGCACAATTTGAACTATTTACGAACTAACCAGGACCGATGGATTTCCGGCTTTTATTGATTCCCAGGCATCCTGGGCTAATAATTTAGAGCAAAGATTCACGGCACTGGTAAAGGCATCTTCGTGAAAGCCAAAGCGAAAATAGCTGCCGCAAAAATAACTAACTCCATTTTCATTCAGGACTTGAAGAGACTCCTGGGCCCGGGCAGTTTCGGTAGTAAATATTGGATGTTCATACTCAATCCGCCTGATGATTTTCGATTGATTTACAACACCCGGATCATTGATGGAGACGAAGTAATTTTTCTTTTTTGAAACCACTTGCAGGCAGTTCATGTCATAAATCGTGGTCGAGGTTAGTTCCCCGCGGATATTTTCTACACGGTAATTCCAGGCCGACCACGTGGATCTTATTTTTGGCATAACCGCTTCATCCGTATGCAGGGTCGCAATATTTTTTTGATACTTAAAAGGACTCAGCAGAGAATTCTCCAATTCCGTCCGGTCGTATATCAACCGCAGTGCCTGGTCTGCATGACAAGCAAAAATTACCTTATCATATTTCTTCTCCGAGCCATCCGAGGCTATGATAACGACTTTTCCGTCTTCACGAATCACTTTCCTTGCTGCCTTACCAACCTGTATTTTGTGTTTGAAAGGTGCTATCAATTTATCGCGATACTGCCAGCTTCCGTTCTGTACAGTGAACCATTGAACCTGAGTATTGATTCCCAACAAGCCATGATTTTTAAAAAAGCGAACCAACGCCCGGGCAGGATATTGCAGGGTGATATCTGTGGGAGTCGACCAGAGGGCCGAGCTCATGGGTACAATGTAGTTGTATAGAAAATTGTTACTGTAATGTTTCTCTTTTATATAATCGAGGAGTGAGTAGGTTGCATATCTGTCATTCTCCAGAATTTCCTCCGCTTCAGCATAAAATCGTTTGATCTGGAAGAGCATTCTCCAAAAGCCTGGGTTTAGATAGTTTCGCTTTTGTGCAAACAAATAGAGACTGCCATATTCCAGCCCGGAAGGAATATGTTGCACCCCAAATGACATATTCGTTGGCTTCACTTCCACATTGAGCTGATTGAACAGTCTCACCAGATTCGGGTATGTAACATTATTAAAAACGATAAAGCCGGTGTCGATTGGAATTTTCCTTCCCTCCTCTTCCACATATACCGTGTTGGTATGCCCTCCGACGTATGAATTTTGTTCGTAGAATTCAATATCATAACGCTTATGAAGAAAATGCCCGCAGCCCATGCCTGCGATACCGGTTCCGATAATTGCGACTGATTCCATAGATTTTTAATTAATTCAAGCGCTCACTCAAGGCAGGGAAGGATTCTGTTTCTTTTCTGTGGGCAGACCTGGCAAGGGAAGAAGGCTGGAGTTGTTTTTCAAAGAGATAATGGCTCACCATCCATTCCTGGCCATGGTTATATCCAAATAATTCCGCACAGGCAATAAAAAACAACCGCCAATAAACCCACCATTTCACCGCCTCCTTCTTTCCATACGTAGCTTCGAACAACGGCATGATCTCTGACTTATGATTATCCATTTTGGACAGCCAGGCCTCCGAAGTTTTGCTGTAGTGCATGCCGTTCACACGCCAGTGTTTTTCAATCTTAAAATGATCCGGGAAGTATAACAATAAATGATCGCTGGGCATGATACCTCCCGAAAAGAAATATTTTGCCATCCAATCCATCTCGCTCTTCACTTCATAGAGATAGCTTAAATAATAGTGTGTGAAAATGTGAATGAACATTTTCCCGTCATCTTGTAAAAAACCAGAAAGCTTTTCCAGCAGGGATTGATAATTGCGCATATGTTCAAACATCTCTACAGAAACGATCCTGTCAAACGTTTCCGTCGTGTGAAAAAAATTCATATCTGCCGTGAGGATGGTCAGGTTCGTGATTCCGCGCTTTCTTGCTTGTTCATCAATAAACAATTTTTGTGTTCGGGAGTTGGAAACACCAGTGATCTTGCTGTCCGGAAATTTCTTCGCCATAAACAACGACAGCGAGCCCCACCCGCAGCCGCATTCCAAAATATCCTGACCGTTCTTTAACGCTGCCCGCTCACAGGTCAGGTTGAGCATATCTTCTTCCGACTGGTCGAAGGAGGTCACGCTGTCTTTCCAATAGCCCGAACTATACTTGAGGTGTTTTCCCAAAACGAGCTGAAAGAATTTAGTCGGAAGTTCATAATGCTGTTCGTTGGCGGCGCTGGTCTCCACCGCGATGGGACTTTGCTTCAACAACTGGACGAACTCCATGAACTTTTCATGCTGCTTCTCCGTGTTACCCACCGTTTCTTCTTTCAGGCGCTGAGCACAAATCCGGCGAATGCCGATGCGCATTAAAAAGTCCGGCACGAGGTCTTTTTCGAGAAAATTGTTATACCACATAGATCAAATGATTAAATTCAGTTTAAAACGGCACATCGTATTATCAATTGTTTATTTTGTCAACTGCCAATTTTTTCGGCAATGGAATAAAGGCCGATGTCGAATCCCGATATTCAATAAAAGCCTGTCCCCTGGATTTTAACATCTGTGATTCCGTGTAAACAATTCCAGTAACTTTCGTCAGGAAATAATACATTGCCAACGGGCAAATAATCGTGATGAATCCCCACGCTGAGCCAAGAGCCATGATAAAATAAGAAATCCATACAAGCCATTCAAAAAAATAGTTAGGATGTCTTGAGTAATACCACAGTCCGTCTTCGCATATTTTTCCTTTATTGGAAAGGTCTTCTTTAAAATTTTTGAGTTGGAAATCCGCGAGACTTTCGCCAAGTACCGCAACAAGCCAGACGACGGCACCAATAACCTCAAAATAATTCAGCGCAGGCGTTGTGTTCACCATGATCAGTACAAATGGGAGGGAAAGGACCAGCGCTAATACAGCCTGGAAATAGTAGAAGCGAAGCATCAGAATATTTTGCCTGTCGCCCCACTCCTTTCGCAATGCCACATATCGCACATCCTCAGGATGACCTATTGTTCGTGCATACAGATGGAAAGCAAGCCGGAAGCCCCAGATACAGACTACAACTAATACTAGCAATTGCCTTGGAGCATAGCCGTCAACCAACACGAAATAAATCATAGCAAGCAACGGGAAACTTGCTGACCACACCGTGTCTACAATCGCAGCATTCCCGGTACGGAGTTGGATCAACCATGTTACTGTAAAAACCAGCAACAGTACTAATCCCCCAACGAGGAACAAAAGAAGGATATGGTTCACGCGCGGGCCTGTTTAGGTTTCAGAATAACGTTCACACCTTCGTCTCCTTTCAATGAGAATAACTGGAGGAGAACATAGCCAATCGTCCCAATGCTTCCCAACGTAAAAAATAGTAATGCCCAGACGATCTTCAGAACAAAGCTTTGTTCGCGATACAAAACCCACAGGTAGATGACCAGCACATTTGCATAAAAATCCCACAGGGTGGCGCGCATCCATGGTATGGCGGCCAGGTGGTCCCATTCCTTAAATAAGCTGCTTTCCAGGCTGGTGGAAACCACCATATAGACCATGAAAAGCCACACCAAGCTGAGGAAAACCTTTAGAAAAGAAACCATACCGCTAAATTTTACTAAACTTACGAACCAACCCGAATGATCAGATTTTTAACCCTCAAAAGGGCCTATGAGCACAAAACAGAAATTCGTCTGGATAGTTTTGATTTGCATTAGTTATGCCTGCAATCCAGCAAAAGAAATGAAGACCACCGGCAGCATCGAGCGGCTTGACCCGGCATTTGACAGCATTATGTCGTCCGATGCACAGATTGAAATAATAGCCCGGGACCTGGTATGGTCGGAAGGACCGCTGTGGGTGGAAAGTGAAAAGATGCTCTTGTTTTCAGATGTACCACAGAATATTGTGTACAAATGGACGGAAGAAAAGGGTATGGAAAAATACCTGACTCCTTCGGGATATACCGGCTCCCGCAAAGGCCCATTTGAAGGCTCTAACGGACTCCTGCTCGATGACAAGGGAAATCTTATTCTCTGCCAACACGGTGACAGAAGGTTGGGCATAATGCTAGCCCCCCTGAACGCTCCTAAATCGGAATTCAAATCAATTGCCGATAACTTTAACGGCAAACGTTTCAATAGTCCCAACGATGCCGTGTTTCGCAATT
>JANYKP010000571.1 GCA_025358195.1 Cyclobacteriaceae bacterium | reverse complement strand
TTGTCGTGTGGAAGGAAAGGTTGTAGGACCCGATATTTTGGTCGGATCAAATGTGGCGCCTCCGAATGATTCAATAAACTTAAGAGCTGACTTGCCGGAAAGGCCCGTGGTCAGGTTAATGACTTCCACATTGGACATACGCGCCTGCGGAGGAACATCTACCTGAATGGAAAAGTCGGTTGATGCTACAATGTTGGCTTTTATATTGTCGAACATCACAACCAGTTGCGAAGCCGTGCTGCTGAAGCCAGAACCGGAAATGATGACCCTGCTTTGAGTGCCCGCGTTAATGGGGGCAACGGTTTGGATAAGGGGAGCCTGACCGATGACCAAAAAGCTACACGCGATCAAAATCAGGGTAAAAAGAGCAATTCTCATTTGGGCGTTATAGTTAGGAGCCAGGTGTCGCGGAATACCGGAAGTTTCCTAAACTTATCCCGTTCAGCCCTTGCTGCATTAATATCGGTTCCCTGGTATAAGTAAACGTACCACTTCCCATGGGGCGTTAAGAAGCCGAAATCAGCGGTGAAGTTCAGTTTATTGAGATCGGCGGTATATCGGGCTGCATTCTCCCGCTTCGCAAAAGACCCTGCTATGACGAAGTCGCCTAAGTCAAGTTCTTCTTTATGCGCACCTCGTACTACAATTTCATGGCGCTCCGTCTTCACTGCCTCCCGCTGCGCAGAGTCCAGCTTAAACTTTGCAATACGCTCCTCTTCCAGCCGCTTTTCTTCTTGCAACTTTTTCTCTTCCAGAAGTTTTTGCTCTTCTGCAAGCTTTTTCTCTTCTTCGGCCTTCTTCGCTAACGCAATTTCCTGTTGCTTCTTTTCTTCCGCCTGTTTCCTGGCGATCTCCGCCTTCCGCTTCGCTTCCGCTATCTCTTTGGGGGTCTTGGTTTTGACCTTTTCTTTCTCCGTACTGACAAAAGAATAGGCAAACTGATTTTTTTTCTTCGCCCCGGTAAGGTAGCCCAGTTGGATTTCGTATGAAGGACTATTCAATTCGTTGATGCCGGTATTTTTTACACTATAAGAAAATCCCAACGCAAATTGATTCTTTATCTTAATGCCACCCAGCGCGGAGATACCAAAATTCTGACGGTACGATCCTCCTACCCAGACAGCGTGCTGGAGGTGAACCAGCGCCGCCACTTCAAGCTGGGACGGTAATCCACTGCCGTTGAGACGATACATTACGTATGGCTCAAATACATTTTTGTCTTTGTCAAAATAAAAACGGTTGCTGGCATGGATAATTACCGACTGGAAGGGACGGAGGGCCGTAACCGAAAACGGATCTGGACTAACATAAACAGGTTGGAAGAGATTGGGAAGAGAAATGCCTCCATGAAAAGTCTTATGATGAACCGAAATACCGGCGTTTCCCATCAGGAAAGAATTCCGGTTGAGAATGCTGGGGAGGATTTTGTCAGTAAAGGTGCCGAGTTTTGCGACGTCCACACCGTTGAACCCCATGCCCGCTGACAGGCCAAAGCGGAGCCAGGTAAATTCATCCAGCGCGATGGTGTACCCGATCGTGACCAGTGCAGAAGATGTGCTGACAATGCCCCGTTTATCGCTGTTGAAATTCACGCCGTAGTTAAGCTTGTTCTTTGAAGTATTGTGAAAAGAGAAGTTGCTGATGGTGGGGGCGCCGTCAATGCCGGACCACTGCTTGCGGTAACTCAGGAAAAGAGCAGGCCGCCCTTCCGTACCCGCGTAGGAAGGGTTAAGGGTGTAAGGATTAAAAAAAAACTGTGTCTGGTTGGTAATGTCCTGGGAAACGCCAGGGAGCATCAGACACACGAATAGGGCTAAAAGAGGCAATCTCATATTTTGGGAACTAATGCAATTTACTCGATTTTATCTATCCACGCATGCATTCGTGTACGGACAGGGCATTTTTTGAGGTTTTTTTCCTTTATTTTTTCACCGGTTAAACCTTCGCAAAATACTATCGTCTAAATTGCATCATAAATTAAATACACAATTAACATGAAACGTA
>JANYKP010000558.1 GCA_025358195.1 Cyclobacteriaceae bacterium | reverse complement strand
CGTAGGATTCTCGTTCGGAGTAGACCGCTTGTATGACGCCATGGAAGAACTACAGCTCTTCCCCGAAGAAGCGCAGCTCTCATCAAAAGTGCTGGTCTGTCACCTGGATGAAGAATGCCAACGTTATTCACTAAAAGTAATCTATGCCCTTCGTGAAAGTGGAATTGCCTCCGAAGTGTATCCCGATCTTTCCAAATTAAAAAAGCAACTGGAGTATGCCGACCGCAAGAAAATCCCGTTCACCATTGTCGTTGGATCGGATGAGATGAAAAGCGGTGTTCTCTCATTCAAAAATATGAGGACCGGCGAGCAGCAAAAACTAGCGTTATCTGAAATCATTTCAAAATTCTGAGCGCCGTGGCCATACAACACTCCATCTCTCCCCGCGTCCTGCAACTTGCTGACCTCGAACGGATTGTTTCGGAAGATTGCCAGCTAACACTCTCGGAAGAGTCGCAAAAAAAAATTATTCAGTGCCGCGCCTACCTGGATGACAAGATTGCTACCACATCCCAACCGCTGTACGGCATTAACACAGGCTTTGGCTCGCTGTACAACAAAAACATTTCGCGCGAAGACCTAGGACGTCTGCAAGACAACCTGGTGAAATCACATGCATGCGGCACTGGCCCGGAAATTCCACAAGAGATTGTACGGCTCATGCTTTTTTTAAAAGTGCAATCGCTGTCATATGGCTACTCCGGTGTTCAGTTGGAAACCGTCCAGCGGTTGGCTGATTTGTTTAACCACCATGTCTTTCCAAAAGTATATGAGATGGGCTCCCTGGGTGCGTCGGGTGACCTGGCGCCGCTCGCACACTTATCACTACCCTTGATTGGATTGGGTGAGGTGAATGTTGAAAGTAAGGCGTTCCCGGCAAAGGAAATTCTGGACCGTTTTAACTGGAAGCCGCTACACTTCAAAGCAAAAGAAGGACTTGCCTTGCTGAACGGAACACAGTTCATGGGTGCGTTCGGAGTATGGTGTGTACTTCATGCTCACCGCCTGTTGAAACTCGCCAATCGGATCAGTGCTCTTTCATTGGATGCGTTCGATGGACGAACCGAACCGTTCGATAAAAAAGTCCACATCATCCGCCCGCAAAAGGGACAAGGGAAAGTAGCAACCGAAATGAGGAAACTTCTGGAAGGAAGTCAGCTGACAACACAACCTAAGAAACATGTGCAGGACCCGTACTCCTTCCGATGTATACCACAGGTTCACGGTGCAAGCATGGATGCGATTGACTATGTGACAGAAGTAGTGCTGGCCGAAGTTAATGGAGTAACCGATAATCCGAATATCTTTCCGGAGGAGGATGAGATTATTTCCGCCGGCAATTTTCATGGCCAACCGTTAGCGTTAGCATTGGATTTTCTTTGCATCGCTGTCGCGGAACTGGGCAGTATTTCCGAACGAAGGACCTACCAACTTATCAGTGGTTCGCGCGACCTGCCCAATTACTTAGTGGCGAATCCCGGTATCAATTCAGGTTTGATGATCCCGCAGTACACAGCAGCATCGCTGGTAAGCCAAAATAAACAGCTTTGTACACCCGCTTCGGTCGATTCAATTGTTTCGTCCAACGGGCAAGAGGATCACGTAAGCATGGGGGCAAATGCCGCTTTGAAAGCGTACAGAGTAGTGAATAACGTGTTTTCGATTCTGGCAATTGAGATGATTACGGCGACCCAAGCCCTTCAATTCAGGAGGCCGTTGCTGACCTCGCCGCAATTGGAGAAATTTGCGAATACTTTCCGTGGGGTTGTGCCGTTTATGGAAACAGACCGGCTGCTCCATAACGATATTGTGAACGCTGAAAAGTTTTTGAAAACAGTCCAATTAAATAAGGAATTTTGACAAAGAAAGTACGCAGAAGAATAGCATCAGGGGTTCTCAAATGAAAGTGAAAAGGCACTCATTTTACCTAGTATTTATTTTTACCCTGGCAGGTGTTGCCTCGCTGGCACAGCCTTATCCAAGCAGACTGGGCCGCTTTCAGGTTGACCAAAGGAAAGGCTGCGCGCCGTTTACAGTTACAGTGACCAATCTACTGGCGAATGCCTGCATACCTGGGACTTCACCCTGCGCCATCGACTATGGAGATGGAAGTCCATTGCAAACAAATCCTCCAGTTCCTATAACTCATACCTACACAACCGTAAAAACATACACCCTCAAGCTCATTTACCAGAGCGTCACGCCGCAACAGGATGATATCACTATTACTGTTGATCAGAACATTCAACCAAATTTCGAGATCTATGCTTGTTCCGGAAACCAGGCCGCGATCCGAGTAGTGGACAATAATTATGATCAATACGTAATTGATTTTGCCGACGGAACGCCGGTGACTCTATTGCCTTACTCCAACAACATTCTTACGCCACCACACACGTACGCTCCACCCGGTGTTTACACTACCAGTGTTCGCGGCCGGCGCCTGAATTCAGCGGATAATTGTACCGCCAAAACACAAAATTTTCAAACAATCCCGTCCCTGCCATCACCTACGATGAACACCCTGACTTCGGTTGACGCTGCAACCATCAAGCTTGATTTTACAACGGCCCCTAACATTCAATACAAACTTGAGATTGCCACCAATACGTCAGCGACTTTCCAGTTGTTCCAAACGTTGTACGGCGTCAATACACTTACTATTCCCAATCTCAAACTGGATCAAAATTATTACTGCTTTCGGATCAGTGCCTATGATCCTTGCAATAATACCAACACGTATTCGAACATTGTCTGTAGCAATAAGTTTACTGCCACCGCGCAAAGCGATGTTAATAAATTGGTATGGACTACAGGAGCCATTCAGTTTATATCCGGCTATAACATCAATATCAAGCAGAATAACAACACTACAAATTTTACAATCAGCAACCCCTCCGTGCAAAATTATGACGACACTAACATTATTTGCATAACCGATTATTGTTATCAAATCACGACCAACTATGCCGGCGGAGGCAAGAGTATTTCACTCGAAAAATGTGTGAAATCATATTCCAATAAAGTACCAACAGCCATCAACGATATTAGTTCGGCAGTAACCTCCACAGGAGTTGATTTGAGTTGGACGCAGGATCCCGCATTTACAGCGCCAAAGTATTCCGTCTTCCGCTCTTCCAATGGCGGCAAGTACGGTTTTGTCGTATACGCACCAACGACCAAATACACGGATGCACTGTACACCACGACCGGCAAATATTGCTATCAAATCTATTATACGGACAAGTGTGGCAATCCAAGCCCCCAAGGAACAACGGCGTGCCCGGTAGAACTTTCCGGAGTGCTCGATAAGAAAAATGCTATCTCCTTGGTGTGGACAGCCTACAGAGGCTGGAAGAATGGTGTAAAGAATTATCTGCTTGAAAAATACAATGTGCAGGGTGTGCTCATCAAATCAATTACCCTGACCGATACAACATTTCTGGATGATCTGCCGGACCCCACCAATCAATTGGTTCGCTACCAAATCAAGGCCCAGCCGAACGCCGCGGGGCTGACATCCTCGATCTCTAATGTGGTCG
>JANYKP010000551.1 GCA_025358195.1 Cyclobacteriaceae bacterium | reverse complement strand
GGTAGGCACAGGCATCAGTGGTGGATGGGCGGCAAAAGAGCTGACCGAAAAGGGATTGAAGACATTGGTGCTGGAGCGGGGGCGGGACGTGAAGCACGTCGTGGACTACCCCACCATGACAAAAGACCCCTGGCAACTTCCTCATGCTGGTAAACTTTCGCTGGAAGAGTTGAAACTCTACCCCGTGCAGTCAAGAACATTCTGGGTAAATCAGGGTAATAAACATTTCTATGTCAATGACCTTGAGAATCCGTACACAGAAATTAAACCGTTCGACTGGATCCGGGGTTATCACGTTGGAGGGCGCTCTATCATATGGGGTAAGCAAACCTATCGATTATCCGACCTGGATTTTGAAGCCAACCGCAAGGATGGAATGGGTATCGATTGGCCGATCCGCTACAAAGACATTTCGCCCTGGTACGATTATGTTGAATCCTACATTGGGGTGAGCGGTCGTGCCGAAGGGCTGGCACATCTTCCAGATGGTAAATTTTTGCCCCCGATGGAAATGAACTGCGTGGAGGAGGTATTTCGCGATAAAGTGTCGGAAAAATTTGATGGAAGAAAAGTGACCATCGGTCGGGTAGCGCATGTCACGAGTCCCCTTGCCCATGATCCAAGCCGGGGTGTGTGCCAATCCAGAAACTTATGCGACCGTGGCTGCCCGTATGGGGCGTATTTCAGTAGCAATGCTTCTACATTACCGGCAGCGATGAAGACCGGTAATATGACGTTGCGACCGTATTCCATTGTTCATTCCATTATCTATGATGAGAAAAAAGGAAAAGCCGTTGGCGTGAAAGTTTTAGATACTGAAACGAAAGAGGAAATTGATTTTTTTGCGCCCGTCCTTTTCCTCAATGCCTCGACGTTGGGCAGTACATTTATTTTGTTGAACTCCGTCTCAAGTCGTTTTCCAAATGGATTAGGAAATGCCAGTGATCAATTGGGGCGCAATTTGATGGATCACCAATATCGGGCCGGAGCAGAAGGGGATGTAGATGGGTTTGAAGATAAATATTATGTCGGGCGCAGACCCAATGGCATTTACATTCCGCGATTTAGAAATGTCGGCAAAGACAAACGAACAGACTATCTGCGGGGATTTGGCTATCAGGGAGGCGGTAGCCGCGAAGGATGGATGCGGGGTGTTGCTGAATTGGCCTTTGGAGCTGACCTGAAAGAAGCACTCACCACGCCAGGCAACTGGAGATTCGGTATGTCCGGCTTTGGTGAATGTTTGCCGTATGCTGACAACCGGGTAACCTTAAACAAAGACAAAAGAGATATTCATGGATTGCCGACGTTAAGCGTTGATGCAGAGTGGAAGGAAAATGAAAAGGCCATGCGTAAAGACATGAAAGTGGCGGCTGCAGAAATGCTAGAAGCAGCGGGATTCAAGAATGTAAAAATGTATGATGGCGTCGACAACATCGGATTAGGCATTCATGAAATGGGAACGGCCCGTATGGGTCTTGATCCGAAGACGTCCGTGTTGAATAAGTGGAACCAGGTTCATGAGGCACCCAATGTTTTTGTAACAGATGGAGCGGCGATGACTTCTTCAGCCTGCCAAAACCCATCGCTTACGTACATGGCAATGACCGCCCGTGCTGCAGACCATGCGGTGCGTGAACTGAAGAAAGGCAATTTAAAATAGTTCATAAAAAAATTTATATATGGACAGAAGAGAAGTACTTCAGCGGACGGCCATGGTGTTGGGTTATGCGATTTCCGGCCCCGCACTGGCTGGAATTATGAATGGATGTAAGGCAGCACCCGATCTTACTTATAAGCCTGAATTCTTTACAGAAGATCAGGCGCGGCTCATCAGCGAACTGGCGGAAATCATTATTCCCAAGACCACAACTCCTGGAGCAAAGGATGCAGGCGTTCCTGGATTCATAGACGGAATGCTGAAAGAAATTTTCCCTAAAGAAGACCAGGATAGGTTCTTGCAAGGCCTGACAGCATTTGACGACGATGCGAAGAAAAGCTTCGGAGATTCCTTTGTTGAATGCGAACCTCCTGACCAGGTGGCTCATGTAAAAAAACACCATGATGCTGCTCTTGCCCATTCGGGTGACCGAGGCTCAGCCGGCTGGTGGAACTCAGGCAATGCGGCGGATAAACCTTTCATAGTAAAATTCAAAGAGCTTACTATCCTTGGATTTTTCTCGAGTGAAGCAGGCGCAACACAGGTATTGCAGTACAACCCTGTGCCTGGACCTTACAAAGGCTGTGTACCTCTGTCCGAAGTTGGAACAGCCTGGGCTACCTAAGAAGCCTTCGCCATCTCCCAGCCGATCATACTTTTTTTGCGCATAGCGCTCCACCTGTACTCACCCAGAATGCCATCTTTGCGAATCACCCGATGGCATGGAATGAGGTAGGCGATATAATTGGAGCCTACTGCCGAACCTACTGCCTGCATGGCCCTCGGATTGTGAATTCTTTCAGCAATATTCTGATAGGTAGTGACGCTGCCAATGGGTAGCCGCAGCAACGCTTCCCACACTTTTATCTGAAAATTGGTGCCCTTGACAAACACATGAATTTTACTTTGTGTCCCGATAGCTATAGGAACCCCTCCGCGGTTAAAAATCTGCTCAATAAAACGGGAAGTCAGCATCTGATCTTGATGGAAAATGGATTGATACCAATGTTCTTTCATTTTTTCCATTTCAATCTTTGGATCATCGCCAATGTTTACAAACGATAACCAGCAAATGCCTCTCTCCGTTGCGCCGATCAGGCACGTGCCGAAAGGTGTGTCATGAAAACCATATTCAATCCGCATGCCCGAGCCGTTTAGTTTGTATTCCTGTGGTGTCACCGCTTCCAGTGTTGTGAAGAGATCGTACACCCTCGATTGACTTGACAACCCAGCCGATTCTGCTGCTTCTACAATATTTTTTGACTCCTGTAATTTTTTCTTCAAAAAATCTACGGTCAGGTGTTGCAGGAAGCGTTTAGGACT
>JANYKP010000518.1 GCA_025358195.1 Cyclobacteriaceae bacterium | reverse complement strand
ACCACCGTATAACATCAACTCGTTCACGCAGTCAGAAGCATTAAAATCCATAAACTTGAGGAAATCTGAAGTGGATCGCGTGATCATGGCCATTAAGCAGGAACGAGAAGCATTAAGAAAACAATTGAATGATATCCCCGTTGTTAAAAAAACCTATCCGTCGGATGCTAATTTTCTTCTTGTTAAAATGACCGATGCCAAAAAATCGTATGACCACTTAGTCTCAAAAAGCATTATTGTTCGGGACCGTTCAACGGTAGTCCTTTGTGACAATTGTCTTCGCATCACGGTTGGCACAAAGGAGGAAAACGATCTACTTATCCAAGCCATGCGTTTGTTATGAAAAAAGTTCTATTTATCGACAGAGACGGTACGCTCATCATTGAACCGCCGGACGAACAAATTGACAGCCTGGAGAAACTTGAGTTTTATCCCGGCGTATTTTCAGCGCTGGCGAAGATCACGCGAACTGGCAATTTTGAATTGGTAATGGTGACTAACCAGGATGGGCTTGGTTCGGAAAAATTTCCTGAAACAGATTTCTGGCCGGTCCACACTAAAATGCTCAGGGCATTCGAAAACGAAGGAATCAAATTCAGTAAAGTCTTTATCGACAAATCCTTTTCGCATGAGAACAAACCTACACGAAAGCCCGGGACAGGCATGCTTACAGAATTTCTGTCAGGGACATATGATCTGTCTAATTCCTTTGTGATTGGCGACAGGATCACGGACGTTGCATTGGCAAAAAATCTTGGGGCTAAAGGAATATTAATTGGGTCAGAAGAAAAACGAAGTGAGTTGGAGAAAATGGGGTTATTGACACATTGTCCTCTTATCACAGCTTCTTGGGAGGAAATCAGCACTTTCCTTTCAAGTCAATCGCGCAAAGTAACACTCCATCGAAAAACAAAAGAAACTGACATTGCGATCGACCTTAACCTGGATGGATCTGGACAATGTGATATCAAAACCGGACTTGGATTCTATGATCACATGTTAGACCAACTGGCACGTCATGGTCACTTGGATCTATTGGTACAAGTAAAAGGCGATTTGCACATCGACGAGCACCACACGATAGAAGACACTGCACTGACGCTTGGAGAAGCTTTTTTGAAAGCGTTGGGTGATAAGCGAGGCATCGAGCGTTATGGCTTTTGTTTGCCAATGGACGATGCCCTGGCGCAAGTCGCGATTGACTTTGGAGGTCGGCCCTGGCTGGTGTGGGAGGCTGAATTCAAACGGGAAAAAATTGGCGAAATGCCCACTGAAATGTTTTTCCATTTTTTTAAATCCTTTTCAGATGCAGCCAAATGCAATCTCAACATAAAAGCTGCGGGTCAGAATGAGCATCACAAGATCGAGGCGATTTTTAAGGCGTTTGCGAAAGCAATTCGAATGGCGGTGAGACGGGATGGAACGGATCTGCTTCCGACGACGAAGGGGACGATTTAAATGACAAATTTTGAATGATGAATTACGAATAAATGCAGCGTAGAATGTCGAAAATTATCCCATAAACAACCGCAATGGATCCTCAAAATAAAATTAGGCTTTCGTCATTCGTCATTCATCACTCCCACTCGCCACTCCCAATTCGTCATTCGTCATTATGAAAGTCGCTGTTATCAAATACAACGCCGGCAATATCCGCTCCGTATCGTTCGCCCTCGAAAGGCTGGGCATTGACTATACCATCACTGATTCTGAAGAAGAAATCCGATCTGCCGATAAGGTAATCTTCCCCGGCGTGGGTGAAGCCAGCAGTACAATGCGTTATCTAAGAGAAAGGAAATTGGATGAGGTTATCAAGAATCTTCAGCAGCCTACGCTCGGCATTTGTCTTGGAATGCAGCTCATGTGCCGTCATTCAGAAGAAAATAACACTCCTTGTCTCGGAATATTTGATGAATCGGTGCAGCGCTTTAAAGGTGAATCGTTGAAAGTGCCACACATGGGCTGGAATGCACTTGAAAAAGTCACGGGCTGGCTGGATCCCACATTGGAAAGAAATTTTGTTTACTTTGTTCATAGCTTTTACGTGCCCTTAACTTCTCAAACAGTCGCTGAAACGAATTATGGAATTTACTTTAGTGCTGCATTAAAAAAGAATAACTTCTATGCAGTCCAGTTCCATCCCGAAAAATCAGCAGCCGCAGGGGTAAAAGTGTTGCAAAGTTTTTTAAGACAGTCAGACTAATATGAGAATCATCCCCGCTATTGACATTATTGACGGCAAATGCGTGCGGCTAACCCAAGGTGATTATAAAAAGGTAAAGGTCTATCG
>JANYKP010000066.1 GCA_025358195.1 Cyclobacteriaceae bacterium | reverse complement strand
TTTATCAATCACCTGGACAGCAACAGATAACTGCAGTAATACTTCAAGTTGTACGCAAACTATTACAATAACGGATACCCATGGCCCTTTAATTTCTTGTCCGGCAAATGTCGCCATCGATTGTGCCGCTTCAACAAATCCATTGAATACCGGTATCGCGACCGCATTTGATGATTGCAGTGGAATCTTGTCAATAACATCAGCTGATCTAAATACACCAGGAACTTGCGTGGGAAATCATGTGATAACAAGAACCTGGACTGCAACAGATAACTGTGGCAATGCGACAAATTGTTTGCAAACCATTACATTAACGGATACAAAAGCACCAATCATAAACTGTCCTGGAAATATCAGTATTGATTGTGCGGCATCTACAAATCCATTGAATACAGGTTCAGCATCAGCATCGGATGATTGCAGCGGTATTTTAAGCCTAACATCGGCTGATTTGGATACACCGGGAAGCTGCGCGGGTAATCACATGATATCCAGAACCTGGACGGCAACTGATAATTGTGGAAATTCATCCAATTGTTTACAGCAACTTTTTATTACGGATACGCATGCACCAGCTATGACCTGTCCCCCTAATGCAAACATAGATTGTGCAGCTTCGACAAGCGCTGTGAACACGGGCACCGCAACTGCAACGGATGATTGTAGCGGACTTCGATCTATCAATTCTTTTGATTCGGATGCTCCCGGAAGTTGTGTCGGCAATCATGTGATCAGTAGAAACTGGATGGCAACCGACAATTGTGGTAATTCATCTAATTGTGTTCAGACAATAACAATTACGGATACGCATGCACCGATCATAACCTGTCCATCGAATGCGAATATAGATTGTGCGGCCTCTACAAATCCATTGAATACGGGCATAGCCACAGCAACAGACGATTGCAGTAGTATTTTATCAATAAGTTCCGCTGATGTAAATGCACCGGGAAGTTGCGCGGGCAACCATGTGATCTCAAGAACCTGGACCGCCACTGACAATTGCGGCAATCCTTCAACGTGTACACAAACCATTTCAATTAGCGATACGCATGGACCGACAATCACATGTCCGGGAAATGTTTCTATAGATTGTGCAGCATCCACAAACCCTTTGAATACAGGCTTCGCTAATGCAACAGATGATTGCAGCGGCGTTGTGTCAATTGGTTCTGTAGATTTAGATGCTCCCGGAAATTGTGTGGGCAATCATACCATTACAAGAACCTGGACGGCTACAGATAACTGTGGAAATCCATCAAATTGTTTGCAAACAATTTTTATATCAGATACCCAGGGTCCTTCAATTACCTGTCCGGCGAATATGACTATCGATTGTTCAGCATCATCGGATCCTATGAATACAGGCATAGCTACAGCAACAGATAATTGTAGTGGAGTTGCCGGTATCCAATCAACTGATTTTGATGCACCTGGAAATTGTCTGGGAAATCATATCATATCAAGAAGTTGGACGGCTACTGACGATTGTGGAAATATAAATAGTTGTAATCAACTTGTTACTGTGCAGGATACCACAAAACCAATTGTAGTTTGCAAGTCAACTATTTTATATTTAGATTCCATTGGAGTGGATACATTATTACTGGATTCTATTGTAGTTTCAGCAACCGATAATTGCGGATTGGCACCCGTGGCGGCAAGTCAAACTATTTTTCGTTGCAATGATTTGAATACAACAAATGTTATAGTAACTGCTACAGACTCTTGCGGAAACACGTCTTCCTGTATTTCGCAAGTGCAGCTAATCGACACCTTGCCTCCGGTTCTTATCTGCCCTTCAGATACAGTGATCATTGCACCTAAAGGGGAATGCAATGCGATTTTTGATTATATCATAAGCGCTACAGATAATACCAGCGATTGCAACAGTGTTCTGCTCATACAAACGGATCCATCCGGCATGCACAGTGGCAGTGCATTTCCATTCGGTCAAACGACCATTAGTTATATAGCTATGGATGCGCAGGGAAATTCATCCAGTTGTTCATTCATTGTGACTGTTGTTCCCTTTGAGCCCA
>JANYKP010000464.1 GCA_025358195.1 Cyclobacteriaceae bacterium | reverse complement strand
GGACGAGTCTTTTCTACGTCCTGAGCACAAGTTCAAATTCTTCTTCCTTTGGCGGCCAGGAATTGAAAACTATGGCCATGAGAATTGACAAAAATGAAAATGTTACCATGGTCGACATTGACCAAGACGGCAAACTGGATTTATTGATCGGCACATCCAACGGGTCGTTGGAATATTGGAGGAACACAGGAAGCGGGAATACATTTTCTCTTGCGAATGATAAATACCTGGGTCTTGACGATAGCCCCTTTCGTCAAAACTTGAATGCCGTAGTCGGTGACATCGATGCCGATGGGTTGGATGATCTTGTCGTCGGTGACCAGGCAGGAACTCTTACCGTTTACGAGGACTTTCGTTCGGCCGGTACAATTCCACAACCTGTGACAGGCATCGTATACGACTCGTTCTCAAAGGCGTACACCACAAAGAATTTAGGTGGAAAATTGCGACCCGTCGTCACCAATCTTTTTGGAACGGACAAACCCGAGATTGTCGTGGGGAATACCTTGGGCGGGCTATACGTATTGAAAAATGATAATGGTCTATCATTAACCAATGTACCTTCGATTACGATATTTCCAAATCCTCTTCCTTACGGGCAATCGCTTTCAATTAAAGCAGACCGAAACACAAGAATGGAAATCTATACAGTACTTGGCCAGCGAATTGGCACCTCACTATTCGTCCCGGCAAATCAAATTGTTTCATATGCTGTTCAAGGCGTCGCTCCCGGGATTTACATTGCCCGTTTCACCGCTGGCACAAAGAGCATCGCACTGCGATTTATAATCCAATGATTCTTCGACCCTATGACCAATAAAGTTGCCGTCATTTTTGACATGGACGGTGTGATTGTTGATACGAACCCCTATCATAAAATAGCCCTTCGGCAGTTTTCTGAAAAGTATGGTTACCGCCTTAGCGATGATGAGCTGTTGCAGCGTATCTATGGCCGACCTAACAAGGAGTGGATTGCCGATCTTTTTCAAGCTACATTAACATCAGCCGAGTTGAGTAGATATGGTGAAGAAAAGGAGCAGCTCTTTCGTGACCTGTATGAAAAGGACATTGTCCCCCTTCCGGGGCTTCATGATTTTTTGGATTCATTAAGGCTTCACGGAATTCCTGTGGCGATCGGAACTTCTGCGCCACGGAGCAATGTCGATTTTGTGCTTCGCAGAACAAATCTTGAAAACTACTTTACCACTATTCTCGATGAATCAAATGTAGAGCGAGGGAAACCGGATCCGGAAATATATTTGAAGGTGGCAGCGCGGCTTCATTTTCCGCCCGAGCAGTGCATCGTATTTGAGGATTCCCTTTCCGGCGTTGCGTCCGCCCAGGCTGCCGGAGCCAAGGTGGTGGGTGTGGCGACTACTCATAGCAAGGAAGAACTGAGCCACACGAAATTTGTAATTACTGACTTTGTGGGATTGGACCTCCACAAGCTGATAAAAACCGTTTTTTGATAATAAAAACAGCCCCTTTTAAAGGTGCTGTTGTAAACGGTATTTTGTTATCCGTACTGACACGGAGAAAGAGAATCTGGAATCAAACAAGATTATTCGCGAACGCAAACTTGATCAAGCCTACCAGTGAAGTAGTGTTCGTCTTGCGGAAAATATTCTTGCGGTGTGTCTCCACGGTGCGTTCACTGATGAAAAGTTTTTCTGCAATTTGTTTGTTTGAATTTTCTTTCGCGATCAGTCGCAGAATATCCTTTTCACGATCAGTCAATGAAGCAGTTTCCCCTACCGGATGATTCAGGTCGTGCATGAGGAGTTTCGTAATCTCCGGACTCACATAGGGCATCCCCAGCATCACCTGCTTTAATGCAGTCTTCAATTCAAATTGCTGAATGTTCTTTAGTAAGTACCCATCGACACCTTCTTTCAAAATGCTTTTCACCAGGTGGGTTTCATCGTGCATGCTAAGGGCAATTACTTTTACCTCGGGAAAATTCTTTTTTACGATACGGGTAAGCTCAAGCCCGGAAATCCCCGGCAATGAATAGTCCGTCAGCAAAATATCCGGCCGTTCCTGCTTGAAAAATTCCAGCACTTCTTCACCCGAGCCGAGGGCGGCCAGGATAACAAAATCCGGATCACTCTCCAGCAATGACACCAACCCATCCAGCACAATGCGGTGGTCATCCACCAGCACCACCTTTACCCTTTTGCCTTTCATAAAGGATAAAAATAGACGGTCCGTGTAGGTATTTGCAAATGTCAAGGCAGGAATTGGATGGGAATATCGCTGGGATCATAGGATTTGGGCAGCTTCCTGATACTGAATATAATGATCATAACTGTGGTAAGGGCTGCAAAAATCAATGCCTGAATGTAGGAATTCATCAAACTGAACCCGAGGTAACCTGCTGACATAGAGATACAAAATGAGAATACAGCGGAAACTACTGCCCATTGCCAGATCCTCTCTCTATTTCCTCCTGACGTGAACGCTGCCTGGCTTTTATCATTTAAATAACGATGCAAAACCCTCACGAAAAGAGCATATCCCCTCGATTGATCTATTGGCATACCATTTTCCGCAAATGACTGGCTGGAGATCACAATCGGGCGATAGCCATCTGCGGAGAGATAAATTTTAAAAACATGGTTAGGCGATTTACTGATTCTAACGTCTGTTATGCTGGCATATGAAATGACCTCTTCCTTCCCACCCTTGCGACAGATAAAGGAATAGCCACCCAGCACCAATGCGGTTTCCGTTTCTTGCGCGGAGTTTCTATAGATATATTCCACGAGGCCTTTTCCTAAAGATCACAGCCTTTCCAGCCAATTGAAATACCTCCAGGGTGGTATTTTTATCTCCGTGCCAGTACGGATCAGGTTACTCAACATTGCATTTTGCACCGTCACTCTGTCCCTGTAGTAGTGCCCAGGGGAAATGGGCAGTTCATAGGCCAGAAAAATTAAGACCCAAAAACGGCGACCCAAAGGCATCCAAGGTCATTATTTTAAATGCTCCTTGGATAATTGGGGCGGTTATGTCGATATTTGCAGTCCTTTTTAAGGAAAGGCCTAAAAATCAATATGTTATGGCAAGGGTTTGTGAAATCACTGGAAAGCGTCCTCACTCGGGAAACAAAGTTTCTCACGCTAATAATAAGACCAAAAGAAAGTTCTATCCGAACCTTCATACAAAGCGATTTTTTATCCCGGAGGATGGGAAATGGATCACGCTGAAAGTTTCCGCCAAAGCGATCAAGACCATCAATAGCAAGGGCATTACCGCCGTATTGAAAGAGGCCCGTGAAAAGGGAATGTTGGCAAACTGATTTAAAATAGAAAACAATGGCAAAGAAAGGCAACCGCATTCAGGTGATACTAGAGTGCACTGAGCACAAAGCTACCGGCCAGCCGGGAATGAGCCGCTACATCACTACCAAGAATCGTAAAAACACAACGGAACGAGTCGAGTTAAAGAAATACAACTCGATTCTGAAGAAATATACTTTACACAAAGAAATTAAATAACATGGCAAAGAAAGTCACGGCACAGTTAAAAAAAACTGATGGAAAAAATTTCGCAAAAGTGATTCGTGCGATAAAGTCTGAAAAGACCGGCGCCTATACCTTCCGCGAAGAAATCGTACCATCCGAGTTGGTAAAAGAGACCCTGGCTAAGAAAAGCTAAATCGGATTATCAAGATTTATGGAGAGTCCCGCAAAGGGACTTTTTTGTTTATCCCTGCCTGCGTCGGGACGGCTTCGACAGGCAAGCCTGCCTTATAGAAATAAGAAAGAATCTAGTGTTGCGACAAATTAATTTTAGAACAAGATATCAATGAAGTACGACAGCCTCTTCTGTATTTCCTGCTTACTACACCTTGCCTACTGCCTACTTTCAAATTATTATGACCAAGATCTGTTTTCTAATAATGTTGCATAATTAATCTGTCGCTACACTAGTATGTCACTATTCAACAGTTTTTTTTCGGAAGAGAAAAAGGAATCCCTTGACAAAGGACTGGCGAAATCAAAGGAAAGTTTCTTCGGAAAGCTTAGCAAAGCGCTTATTGGAAAATCAGTAGTAGATGACGAAGTACTGGACAACCTGGAGGAGATCCTGGTAGGGTCAGATGTAGGCATTGAAACAACGTTGAAAATCATTGATCGGATTCAAAAACGTGTAGCGCGTGATAAATACATCGGCACTGACGAACTGGATCGCATCTTGAAAGAAGAAGTTGCCGCGTTGCTTTCAGAAAACAAGACGATCGACGCAGGTGATTTTGACATACCCATAGGTTGTAAGCCTTACGTAATAATGGTGGTGGGGGTGAATGGAGTGGGTAAGACCACCACCATCGGAAAACTTGCTGCCCAGTTCAAGAAGAAAGGAAAGGCTGTGGTGTTGGGCGCCGCCGATACATTTCGTGCCGCAGCCGTTGATCAATTAAAACTGTGGGGGCTGCGCGTGGGGGTGCCTGTTGTTGCTAAGGGAATGAACACGGACCCTTCTGCAGTAGCCTTTGAAGCGGTGACGGAAGGAATGAAGCAAGGTGCGGATGTAATCATTATCGACACTGCAGGACGTCTTCACACCAAAGTGAACCTGATGGCAGAATTGTCGAAGATCATGCGGGCCATTCAAAAAGTCATTCCGGAGGCTCCACACGATGTGCTGTTGGTCCTGGATGGCAGTACGGGGCAAAATGCAGCAGTGCAGGCACGGGAGTTCACAAAAGCTACCAACGTAACAGCACTCGCAATTACTAAACTCGATGGCACGGCGAAGGGCGGCGTAGTCATTGGTATTTCTGAAGAATTTAAAATACCGGTGAAATATATCGGCGTAGGTGAAAAGGTGGATGACCTGCAGGTATTTAATAAGGTCGAGTTCGTGGATTCTTTATTCAAGAAGGGGTAACCTTTTTTTAGGATTCTCCTTATTTGGGAAACGTTGGCGTCGCCTTTTTCTGTTTCACAAAGGGTATTCTCCAAAAAATTTGATAATTAAATCCCCAGTAAAACCCTTTTGCATTCTGCCCATATCCAGGAATGTCGTAGCTCTTTACTTCATTGTCTCCCTTCACGCTGGGTGCAAATTTCATGCGGGCTGTATAACCCATCCAAAACTCCTTCCAGATTTTTACACGAATGCCCGCTATAAGTTCACCCCACCCAGCAGTAACAGCATCATTGGAAATCTGTTTTTGAATGTCTCCAAAATATTTGTCGGTCAAAACAATTGTCGCCAGCTCATTATAGGATGACCGTCCA